>JAYSVA010000114.1:0-1955 GCA_043718785.1 Hyphomicrobiaceae bacterium | reverse complement strand
TGGCGTACACCACATGCGCGCCAACTTTTTCGAAGGCTTTGAGGCGGCGGATGGCTTCATCGATGTTCTTGGTGCCCATGAACATCTCTTCGGTGCGGGCCGTGATCAGAAACGGGAAATGCACGCGCCGCGCCGCCAGCACGGCAAGGCGGACGCGTTCGACGGCCATCTCAAGCGGATAAAGCTGGCCGGATTTGGCGGAGTAGTCCTCAATGGAGCAGCCGACGATGCCGGTTTCGGCAGCAGCTAGCACGAAATCGGCGACGGCTTCGGGGGCGTCGGCAAAGCCGTTCTCGGTGTCGGCGTTGACGGGCAGGTCGGTGGCGTCGGCGATCTCGCGGCAGTGGGCGAGGGCTTCGGCGCGGGTGACCTGATAATCGCCACGACCGAGGGTGTTGGCATGCGCCGCGCTCGAAGTCGCCAGTGCCCTAAACCCGTGATGCGCCATAATCCGCGCTGAGCCCCGATCCCACGGGTTCGGCATGACAAAACCACCCTTGCCCTGGTGCATGCCAAAGAACTCTTTGGCCTTCTCGGATTGGGCGGTCATGGGGGTGTCCTGGGTTTTTTGGGGCAACAGATTCTGATGATGCGTATATCACGGTGTCACGCTATGGGAGCAGTGCAATACGAGTGGGCCAATCCAGTG
Organism: Hyphomicrobiaceae bacterium; assembly: GCA_043718785.1. Classification (GTDB taxonomy): domain Bacteria; phylum Pseudomonadota; class Alphaproteobacteria; order Rhizobiales; family Hyphomicrobiaceae; genus JAYSVA01. The sequence goes on along the minus strand of JAYSVA010000114.1, from coordinate 1,306 downwards.
ACGCTTTCAGTTTTTCGCCTCCTCCTCCTTGAGGGGGGAGGACAACGCGGCTCGATTTTCGTACTTCACGAAAATCGATCTGGCCGCGTGAGGTGGGGGTGGCTTCGTTTGGCACGCATCAGGGAGCCATCACCCCCACACCCCGGCCCACCCCCTTCAAGGGGGGAGGCAGGGAAAACCGAGAGAGTTGTGGTTATCGAGACTGTAGATCGATACCCATGCCTAAACTGTGCACTTTCGTTTGGAGTCGAAAATGACCGACCTCACCACTGATCTGCGTTTAGCCCGTCGCCAATCCGTGGCGGTGGATGTCGGCGGTGTGATTGTCGGTGGCACGTCGCCGATCGTCGTGCAGTCGATGACGAATACGGATACGGCCGACATCGACGGCACAGTGGCGCAGGTCGCGGCGTTGGCGCGGGCGGGTTCGGAGCTGGTGCGGATCACGGTTGACCGGGACGAGGCGGCGAAGGCGGTTCCGCACATCCACGAAAAGCTGCTCAAGCGCGGCATCAAGGTGCCGCTGGTGGGGGATTTCCATTACATCGGGCACACGCTGCTGGCGGAGAATCCGGATTGCGCCAAGGCACTGGCGAAGTACCGGATTAATCCGGGCAATGTCGGCTTCAAGGCCAAGCGCGACAAGCAGTTTTCGTCGATCATCGAGATGGCCTGCAAGTACGACAAGCCGGTGCGGATCGGCGTCAACTGGGGCTCTTTGGATCAAGAGCTGCTGACCCACCTGATGGACGAGAACGCCAAGTCGAAAACGCCGGTGACGGCGCGGGCGGTGATGCACGAGGCCATCGTGCAGTCCGGCGTGCTGTCGGCAGCGCGGGCGGAGGAACTGGGCTTAGGGCGGAACAAGATCATCATCTCGGCCAAGGTGTCGGCGGTGCAGGATCTGGTCAGCGTCTACGCGTTGCTGGCGAAACGTTGCGACCACGCTTTGCACCTGGGTTTGACTGAAGCGGGCATGGGCTCGAAGGGCATCGTCGCGTCATCGGCGGCGATGGGCATCGTGCTGCAGGCTGGCATCGGCGATACCATCCGCGTGTCGCTGACTCCGGAACCGAACGGCGACCGCACCCGGGAAGTGATCGTGGCGCAAGAGCTGCTGCAGGTGCTCGGCATCCGCTCGTTGGTGCCGATTGTCGCGGCCTGTCCGGGCTGTGGGCGGACGACGTCGACGGTGTTCCAGCAGCTCGCCAAGGACATCCAAGATCACCTTCGTGACAGCATGCCGGTGTGGAAAGAGCAGTATCCGGGCGTCGAGACGTTGAACGTCGCGGTCATGGGCTGCATC
>JAYSVA010000113.1:0-9829 GCA_043718785.1 Hyphomicrobiaceae bacterium | reverse complement strand
TCGCCGAGATCTTCGTCGAGGCCACCGAGGGCGCGGCGATGTTTCCGGATCGATCCAACTGGCAAATGGCAGAGAACTTTCCGGCCCTGCGGCCAGTGCCGGATGCCGCCCTTGGCTATCCGTGCCGCTTTCTCGCCGATAACGGCCTGTGCCGCATCTACGACGGTCGGCCAGCGATGTGCCGCACCTACCACTGTCAGCACCTGACTGCCGTGCTCAACCAAATCTGATCGTTGTTGCGTCGCCAAAATTAACCCTGCTCACAAATTATCTGCCCAAAGTTATCCCCGCCCCTTTGGGCTGTGAGATATTGGCGATGTTCTGTCCCACGAGGGTACGCTTCCGGTGCGTTAGGTCGCGTAGGGCAGAAGGGAGTGAGCTGGATCAAGCTGGCCTGTGAACGACAGGGTGGCTCCGGGGGTAAAAGAGCGTGCTAGGCCTTACGGAAGCGTGGGCCGGGGAAATCCCCAGAAACTCTGCGCGACGCCAAGAATTCACTCGATGCAAGAGGCAGCCGATGCTGCGTGTTACAAATTGGGAAGGCCCCAGCGGCATCCGCTGCCTCGCCCCTTGCCTTATACGCCGGCGCACCCTGTGCGGCCGGGCATTTCGTGCGTGCTAAGCCATCGGAAGGACCCAATCGTTAGACGGCTGGCGCTTGATCGGAAATTCCGATGTCATTGGTGTTCCATGATCGGCTGCCTATATCCACCGTAACGCAGTCAGCTCAACCCAAACCGATGGTCAATCAACGTGCCCAGTATCCGGCAACTCGAATATCTTGTGGCACTCGCCGACACGCTGCATTTCCGGCGCGCGGCCGAACGTTGCAACACGACCCAGCCGACGCTCAGCGAGCAGGTCAAAGCGTTGGAGGACCGGCTCGGTGCTCAACTCGTGGAGCGCAATCGATCCGGCATTCTGCTCACACCCATCGGCGCGGCGGCGACGGAGATTGCCCGCCGCATCCTCCGGGATGCGAACGAACTCCGTACGATTGCAGCCATGGGTGATGCCACACTGAAAGGCGTGCTACGGCTTGGGCTGCCATCGACCATTGGCCCTTATCTGCTGCCGCACGTGGTGCCGATGCTGCATCGCACCTATCCCGAGCTCAAGTTGTATGTCCGCGAGGAGCTTCCGCAGTCACTACCACGAACACTTGAGGCCGGCGGTTATGACATGATCATTACGCCGCTACCGGTGCGTGGCGAAGAACTGCATACCATCGAGTTGTTCCGTGAACCGCTGTTTCTGACGGTCGGTGCCGATCATCCTCTGGCCCAAAAGGACCGCATTGAACGGGCCGATCTGGAAGGCCAGGAGGTGCTGACACTTGGTCCTGGACACCAACTGCACGGCGTTGTGCTGGCGTTATGCCAGGAGTTTGGCGCCACGGTGCGCCTGGATTACGAAGGCACCAGTCTGGATATGGTGCGCGAAATGGTGATCACTGGTCTTGGCATCACGTTCATGCCAGGCCTCTATGTGCGCCGAGAACTGACCAGCGACAGCCGCCTGAAAGTGAAGCGGCTGACTGGCCGCGCGGTCTATCGGACCATTGGCATGGCATGGCGCAAAACCTCCGCCCGCTATCGCAGCTTCGAAGCGCTGGCAGAGTTGTTCCGCACGACGCTGCAGGCTGAAGCGGGCGATATGGGAGCCCCAGATCAACCTGGAGCATAACTTGGTATCGGGAATTCCGATGGCCAGCGACACGACGTCCGATTAGCGCTGATGGAGCGAACGCCGTACTCAAGACGCAGGCGCCTCAGCATTTGCTGCTGGCCAATCAACCGCGGGAGGCAAGCATGCTCCGCCAACATCTACCAACCGACCATCACGACAAAGAGCATTCACCCACAGAAGAAACCAGGCAACCGTTCGGCAGTCTGCTGTCCCTTGCGGCGGTAGCGCTGCTGTCTGCTCTATTGGTGCTTGACGCGCTGACGCACGCCCAACCTCTCGTCTTGCCGATTCTAAGCGCCATTCTCACTATTATCGGCTTCGGCTGGGCCGCAGTCGCAGCGCTGCAGCGCCGCAAACCAGGAGTGTCGCTAGAGGAAAAAGAAATGGGCCCGGCCTTCGTGGTGTTCTTGGGCTTTGCCGCCGCCATACTCAGCGATGCCGATCAGCTGGCGACATATCTGCAGATGAAGTGATCGGCCGCCACATCGCGCGAGTTCAACCACTAGCAGCCGATGCCATTCAGCGTCGGCTGTCGTACTCCACTAGCTGCCAACTGTGGATCTCACCGACGATCCCTGAGGAATAACTATGCCTGAAATGTTAATTGAATGGCTGAGCCAGAACTGGCTGCCGCTGACCAACGTTATCATGATCGATCTGGTCTTGGCCGGAGACAATGCCATTATCGTCGGCCTAGCTGCATCGCAGGTGGCACCCGAGTTGCGGGCACGCGTCATCTTCTGGGGCATCGCCGGTGCCGTTATCTTACGCATCATTTTTGCAGCGATGACGACGCAGCTCCTGCAAATCATCGGGCTGACATTGGCGGGCGGGCTTTTGTTGCTGTGGGTGTGCTGGAAGATGTACCACCAGATCAAAGACCACAATGCTTTGTCGCAGCCTCAGTCAGTCGGTGCCGCCGCAGTCTCTGTAACTCCGGTGAGTGCGGTCAAAACGATGAGTTATGGTGCAGCTGTCTGGCAGATCGTCGTCGCCGACGTGTCGATGTCACTGGATAACGTGCTGGCTGTTGCTGGAGCTGCAAAAGGCTCAAATGCAGTTCTGATTATCGGCCTTACGGTGGCGATTGTTATGATGGCCGTGGCCTCGCATTACATCGCCGATTTGCTGGTGCGTTACACTTGGATCACTTGGATCGGACTGGTGATCATTCTCTATGTCGCCTTCGACATGATCTACGACGGCTCGCACGAAGTGGCGTGCAAAGGCTATGGCGTTGGCTGTCAGGCTGACCTGTGGCAGTGGGGCAAATCACTCGTCTTACCCCGCAGCTAATCTTGGCGGTGCCCCGGCTGTTTCTGTCAGCCGGGGCACTTTGATGTTTCCGCCGCTTACACCGACTTTGGATCGATCACTGCCAGCGCTGCAAGCACGGCCTTGGTGATGGCGACAGTGCCATCGGGCCCGCCGAGTTCGAACGGTTTCAGCTTGTTGTCGACATACGCTTTGCTAACCGCCGCATCAATCAGCGCCGCCGCCGTGATGGCACTTTTTGAACCGTGCCGCTCACCGAGCCAATCGAGCATCATCGCGGCGGACAGGATCATCGCCGTCGGGTTGGCCTTGCCCTGGCCGACAATATCCGGCGCTGTGCCATGGCACGGCTGGAACACGGCGTGTTCATCGCCGATGTCAGCGGAAGGTGCCATGCCCATTCCGCCCATCAATCCGGCGCCGAGATCCGAGAGGATGTCACCGAACATGTTCTCCATCGCCATGACATCGAGCGTCCATGGGCGGCGGACGAAATCCAGCGCCATCGCGTCGACATAGGCGTAGCTTTTCTCGACGTCGGGGAACGCCAACGCGCGCTCGTCGTAGATCTTGCGGAACCAGGCGAACGAGCGGAACACGTTGGCCTTATCCACGCAGGTGAAGCGCCCCGGCTTGCCGCGTGCTTTGCGGGCACGGGCCAACTTGAAGCCGAAGTCAAACAGGCGCTCCGAGGTGCCGCGCGTCAGCACTAGCGTTTCCGTGGCCACCATATCGTTGACGATGGCACCAGCGCCGCGCGTTGCAAACAGCCCCTCGGTCGACTCGCGGATCACAACGAAGTCGAGGTTGTCGGCACGTGGATCGGCGAGCACGCGCGGCATACCGGGCCACGTTTTCACGGGCCGAACGCCCGCATACAGGTCGAACTCCATCCGCAGCTCGATCTGCGGCGTGATCTCAACGCCCGCCGGATTGCGCACGCTCGGCAAACCCATAGCGGCCAGTAGCGTCGCATCGGACTTGCGGACGGAGTCGAGCGTCGCTTTCGGTAGACTCTCGCCGGTGTCGCGATACAGCCCGGCACCTGCGGGCTTCTCGGCGAACGCCAGCGCGTAACCGCCGACTTTTTTCTCCGCCGCCGCCAGCACCTCAAGCGCCGGTTTCATCACCTCAATGCCAATGCCATCACCGGGCAACACAGTGATCTGGAACGAGTTCGATGGGCGCATGTGGTAGCTCCGGGGTTGGTATGAAGACGGCGGTAATGCATTAGCCCGTGACCGTAGGGCGGAATAGCCCTCTTGCGTATTCCGCCGCGACCGGGCGAGGTAGAGCGAAACATGAGCACCAGTGCGCGTTGAAAGACGGCGCAATACGCAAACGGGCTTTTGCGCCCTACAGGATGGCCCATGACTATCATCACCACAGCCGACCTCACGACACTCATCACCCGCGCGCTGGTCGCCAGCCGCACCAGCGAGGCGAACGCCATGTCAGTGGCGCGTGCGCTAGTGGCGGCGGAGATTGACGGCCAGAGCGGGCATGGCATTTCACGGGTGGCGAGTTATGCGGGCCAAGCCAAGGTCGGCAAGGTTGATGGTAATGCGACGCCCACAGCGACGGCGACCAAACCCGGCGCGCTACTGATCGATGCGGGCCACGGGTTTGCTTATCCGGCGCTGGATCTGGCGGTCGGCCAGCTCCCTGGAATGGCGAAAACAAACGGCATCGCCACTGCGGCGATCACTCGTTCGCACCATGCAGGTGTTGCCGGGCATACGGTTGAGCGGCTGGCTGAGCAGGGCATGGTCGCCTTGATGTTCGCCAACACGCCGTCGGCAATGGCGGCAACCGGTGGCAGCAAAGCGCTATTCGGCACCAATCCTCTGGCCTTCGCCTGCCCGATGCAAGGGCGACCGCCGCTGGTGATCGATCTCGCATTGTCCACCGTCGCGCGTGGCAAAATCGTCGTCGCCGCGCGTGACGGTAAGCCAATCCCGTCCGGCTGGGCCGTTGATGCACAGGGGCAGCCGACGACCGATGCCAAAGCCGCGCTGGCGGGCACGTTGTTGCCGCTTGGCGGGGCCAAAGGTGCAGCCTTGGCGCTGATGATTGAGGTGTTGTCCGCCGCACTGACTGGCGCCAACTTCGCCTTCGAAGCCTCGCCTTTCCTCGACGACAAAGGCGGCCCACCGGGAACAGGACAGCTGCTGCTAGCGTTTGACGCGGGCGCGTTTGGTAGTGGCGGCGCGGTGCTGCAGCGAGTGGCCGTATTGGCCGGGGTCATCGAAGCGGACGGCGCGCGCTTGCCTGGCAGCCGACGACATGCTCTGCGGGAGAAGGCGGCGGCGGACGGGCTGACCGTTGATGATGCAGTGCTGGCGGGTATCAGGTCCCTGGCTGCGGCGGTTTAAACCCGCCCTATCTGCCCGCGATGGCGGATCAGGTGATCAGCGAGGACGAGCGCCATCATCGCTTCTCCCACTGGCACGGCGCGGATGCCGACACAGGGATCGTGGCGGCCTTTGGTGAGAATGTCGGTCTCGTTGCCCGCCTGATCGATGGTCTGGCGGGACTTGAGGATCGATGACGTCGGCTTGACCGCGAACCGGCACACAATCGGCTGGCCCGTGGTGATGCCACCGAGAATGCCGCCCGCGTGGTTCGACAGGAACACCGGCTTGCCATCAGCACCGATGCGGATTTCGTCGGCATTCTCTTCGCCAGTGAGGCAAGCCGCATCAAAACCGTCGCCGATCTCGACGCCCTTCACAGCATTGATACTCATCATCGCGGACGCCAGATCCTGGTCGAGCTTGCCGTACAACGGCGCACCAAGTCCGGGCGGCACACCTTCGGCGATCACTTCGATGACCGCACCAATGGATGAGCCGGATTTGCGGATACCATCGAGGTGGGCAGCCCATGACTGGACGCTGCCCGGATCGGGGCAGAAGAACGGGTTGGCATCGACCGCCGCCCAGTCCCAGCGCGTGCGGTCGATCTTGAGCGCACCGAGTTGTACCAACCCGCCGCGAATGGTGACGCCTGCGCCCAGCACTTTGCGGGCGACAGCACCGGCCGCGACGCGTGACGCGGTTTCGCGGGCCGAGGAGCGCCCGCCACCGCGATAATCGCGGATGCCGTACTTCTGCCAGTAGGTCAGGTCGGCGTGGCCGGGCCGGAACTTCTCTTTGATGTCGCCATAGTCCTTCGAACGTTGGTCAACGTTCTGGATTTCTAGGGCAATCGGCGCGCCTGTCGTCACTTGCACGCCGTCGGCGCGGGCAAACACACCCGACAGGATCGCAACCGTGTCGGGTTCCTGGCGCTGCGTCGTATATTTGGACTGGCCGGGGCGGCGCTTGTCGAGGAACCCCTGGATGTCAGCCGGGGTCAGCTCCAAGCCGGGCGGGCAGCCATCAACCACACAGCCGATGGCAGGCCCGTGGCTTTCGCCCCACGTTGTTACCCGAAACATATGGCCAAACGTGTTGTGGGACATCGCGTGCATCCAATTTTGTAACGTCGCAGGCCGGATTTCAACGGCACCCAGCTAATGTGTGGCTTTTAGAAGCCACCCGCCCCGTGGGCAAGCATGCATGTACGCCCAAACCGAGACGTGACATGCGAATGCGAGTGACAAGCAGCCCAGAGCGCGCATATTGGCAGTTGTCCTGCGTTGAGTCGCGCGTTGTTTGAAGACTGATGGCGCTCAGGTTGACCCCGCAACAAGCCACACGCATGGCGTGTCTCTTGATCGCGTAGGAACCGGTGCCCAGACTAAAGACAACAGGCTGACCGCTGATGAGGTCACCTGTCGAGAACGGTTATGAGAGGATGTGCGGATTCCCAAGATTCGCTCGTGCAATCATGGCTTGCTGCGCGTGATCGAAGTGATGACCTGAGCCCTCATCATCGAACATCACACGCCATTACATGGCGCCTCGGAACCTATCCGGGATCGTTCATGCAGAGATTGTAACGCGTAAACTGATATAGACGACGAGAGCCGGAGCGCCGCTGCTCCGGCTCTTTTTTTGTTACAGTTTTGTGCGCGACCGCACTCTTACGCGGTTTTAGAGTTTATTTTGTTGATATATCGGGTGAATTTTACTAATTTTGCGAAAATCAAGCGGTGCGGTTGCACGTGCCAAGCTTATCGGGCGGATCTCGCGGTTCACTTCATCGTGACATCGTCAGTCGCTCATCGAGAGGCTATTGACGCTGGGGTAGGATCGCTTGAGTAAGAACGCAATTGGGATACTCGCCGCCATCATGGTCGCCGCAGCAATCGCGGCCCCCGTCATCGCAGGCGATAAGCGTTCGTCGGTAAAGTGTCATATCATGCTGATGTCATTTGATAAAAAATCAAAGAGCTGTCGTAACTGACCGCAGACTTAGTTCTGCTTCGATCTGCAAGAGTAATGTGGTTGAAACGATATGGCACATACCATCACAGTCTCAATGATTGTTCGAGCATGTCGCGCGGTTGGAACCGCAGTTCTGCTTAGTCAGTTCGCGACCGCTGTCGCCGCACAAACAACTCCAGCGCCTGTGCCCCCGTCAACTGCGACCGTTGCGCCAGCGTTACCACAGGTCTCACCTCCGCCAGCGACCGCGCAGCGCATTGATCCGATTATTGCACCCGTTAATCGGGCCAAGCCGACAACGCCAAAGATCGACCCAGCGGTCGCCGCTTCCATCAAAACCAAGGCCAGCCAGTTAGTGGCAGCTGTGAAGTCTGTACCGAAACAAGATGCCTTGGCCGCAGCGAAAGCGGCATTGGCTTCGGCCAAGGTGGCAATGGCCAAGGCGCTCGCTGCAAAAAAGACCGCACCGACCAAGGTTGCTGCTAAACCCGCGAAGGAAACAGTCAAGGCGGCACCTGCGATAAACACTGCGGCGAAAGCCCCAGCAGCAACTAAGCCCGCAGTACCACCTGCAGTGCCAGCGGCGAAACCACTCTGAACCTCGCATCGGACCACACGGCCCCGTCAAAACCGCAGGCAAATTGCCTCGAAACGCCCCCGTCACCATGGGCTGACGTTTCAGTGCTACCGGCGCTTGCCGTGGCGCTCACCGTGCTGGTCGGCTGGGGCGCAGCCTGTATAGAATTCTACGAGATTGCAGCCTTTGTGGTCACCGCGCTCGTCCATGGTGTTTTCTACATCGCCGCCGTAGTCTGGGTGCTGCGTCGTCCCTCGCGTCCAGGCGACCTCTGGTTGATCCTAGGAATGGGGATTGTGCTGCGCGGGATTGCCATGATGGCACCACAGCACCTCACCACCGATGGGCTGCGCTACGTCTGGGACGGGCGAATTCAGTGGGCCGGGTTCAACCCCTACCTGTTTGTGCCCGCGGATGAGCGGCTGGCCTTTTTGCGTGACGCGCTGATTTATCCAGGCATCAACCAGAAAGAAACGGCCGTCACGATCTATCCGCCAGTCGCGGAAATGATGTTTCTCGTCGGCAACTGGATTTCCGATAGCCTGACGGGCCCGAAAGTGGTGTTTGCCGCCTGTGAGCTAGTCACTGTCGTCGCCCTGCTATTGTGGTTGCGCCGAGATAAAATGCCACTGGAGCGGGTGCTGATCTACGCGTGGCATCCGCTGCCAATTTGGGAGTTTTCATCCCAGGCCCACATCGATAGCGGCGCGACAGCGCTACTGATGCTGGCGATCACCGCAGCAGTCTACAAGCGACAGGCGCTCGCCGGCTCACTGCTGGCAGCTGCGACCTTGACCAAGTACTTCCCCATTCTCATGGCCCCGGTGCTGTGGCGACGCTACGGCTGGCGGATGCCGGTCGCTTTCACCATAACGGCCGTGCTTTTCTATCTGCCCTATGTGTCAGGCGCAGGAACTAAAGTGCTCGGCTTCTTGGGCAAACATCTTGATAACGAAGGCTACGGCGCGGGTTATGGCTTCCACATTATTTGGATATTGCGAGACCAGCACATCGCGGATTTGCCTGTGAAGGCCTATCTCGCGACAGCCGCCCTAGTGCTCGCAGCCCTCGGCCTGATCGCGCTGCTGAAGCGCGCACCTGATGAGATCAATCCCGGCCATATGCTAGCCATCGGCACGGCGTTCGTCTGGCTGACGTCGCCGCACTACGCCTGGTACATGGCCTGGCTGGTGCCGCTTCTGGTCCGGCAGATGTCCCCAGCCGTGCTGATGTTCACACTAACAGCCGTGATCATGAACGGCGTAGGGAGCGCAACCTGGGCAACGCAGACGTTCTATTATAGCGTTCTATTCGGTGGCTCGGCACTGATGATTGCAGCCGAACTGCTGTGGCGCTGGCGCACCAAATGGCACCAGGCACCTTAACGCGCTGCAGCCTGCACAGGGCGCAAACGCGATGGTCGCTGCGGCCGCACCAAAATTGGACGAGGTTCAACCAACACCGACGGTTGCCGATGGCGTTCTTGCCCCAGCGGCTGCAACGGTGCCATCGGCTGCATCACCCGCTGTTTCGGGAAGCAGATGATCGCGATAGTTCCCTTGCGGAGCTCTGACTGCAGCTCAAAATGGCCGCCGTGCAGCTCGATGAGGTTCTGGACGATTGGCAGACCTAATCCGGTGCCACCTTCAGCCGTCTGATGCGCCAGCGAGCCCTGCCCAAACGCCTGCATGACCTTCGGAATCTCTTCCTTCGGAATGCCCGGGCCGGTATCTTTGATGCGCACGGTTTGGCCGCCATTCGGCAGGCTCGCCACCGTCATGGTGATGATTCCGCCGCGCGGGGTGAACTTCAGCGCGTTCGAGACGAGATTAAGACAGATCTGCCGGATCGCCCGCTCGTCAGCCCAAAGCTGCGGCAGCGTCTCATCGAATTCTTCGATGATCTGCAGCCCCTTCGCCTCAGCACGCTGCTTCAGCATGCGGTGGCAATCCTC
>JAYSVA010000112.1:0-4266 GCA_043718785.1 Hyphomicrobiaceae bacterium | reverse complement strand
GCCAGGGCAAAATGGGCTCAGCGAGGCCAAGCAGCGCGATGAGGGGAGCGGCCAACAGGAACAGCATGAACAGTAACACGTACACGGCCCACAGAATGCCGGGTCGGATGCTTTTACCGCGGGTGACGTTGTGAATGATCGCTAGCCCCACCAGCAGATAGGCCATCAGAATGGCCGCAGCGAAACTGGTTGAAACCATTCCGAGCATACCACCCATCAGGCTAACGGCGACTGCGGCGGCAAAGGCGAGGGAGAGAGCACGTGGTAAGGTCAGCAGCGACAGATCAGTCCAAGGGCGGCTCAACCGATCCGACTTGTTGGTCACCAGTGCGGCCAGCCACAGGTTGAGGTTAGCGAAGGCAAACCACACCGTCGCGACCGAAATCGGTGCAACGGCGATGACCAGCATCGTCAGCTCTTCGACGCGGGCAGGCGTTAGGGGGCCAGGTACGCTTCCGCCTTTAGGTATGCCGGTGACAAAGGTGCGCTCAACGACCGGGCGGAACGCAATTTTCAGGCTTTCAACATCGGTGCCAAGCGACAGCAGCGAGATCACCGACAACACGCCACCAAACAGCGCCATGCCCGCAATGATGCGGCCGAGCGGATACCACTCGATGACGGGGGCCCCACTGACGACGTCAGTGTCGCCAGTCATCCGGTTGAGCAGCAGATAGTAGGCGGAGACGATGGTCGGAATGCCAATGGCGATGGCATGCACAAAGCCAGCCCGGACGCCGATACCGACAGCGAGAGAAGCGGTTGCGGCGATGGCGGCGATACCGGCAGCGCGCCAGCCCCAGCCGAGTCCGGCAATGCCAATCGGGAGGGGCGACAGGAAGAACAGCACGAACGTGCCCAGCAACGTGCCTGTCGATGCAGATGCGAACAGCACCGCCGAGACGAGACCGGCGATCACGCCGATGGCCCAAGGCCCGAACGTGGGCTGGCTGATAGTTGGGCCGTTTAATGGAGGCGTGTTGGTCATGTGCTTATCGCTGTCCCGTTGTGGCTGCTGCTTCCCGAATATAGGGGCAACGTCCACTCACGGTTAGAGGCATGTCCGGCGATGGACCCCGCCCCAACTAAACCAAGAGAAAACCGGGATGCGCAGCCGAAGCCACGCATCCCGCAAAGATTACATCAAGAGCTTATTTCAGGATGTACGGCAGCAAGCCGAGGAAGCGGGCGCGTTTGATGGCTTTCGCCAGTTCGCGCTGCTTCTTGGCCGAGACAGCCGTGATGCGGCTCGGCACGATCTTGCCGCGCTCTGAAATATAACGGCCGAGGGTGCGGACGTCCTTGTAATCAATCTTCGGCGCGCTATCACCGGAGAACGGGCAGGTTTTGCGACGACGATGAAACGGACGGCGGGCGGGGATCTGCTGGATTTCTGACATGTCTTAACCCTCCGAACCTGGATTGCCGCCGCCGAATCCGCCTTCACGTGGGGCACGTGGTGGGCGTGGACGGAAAGTCGATGCGCCGTCACCGGCACCTGCGCCACCAGCACCGCCGCCAGCACCTGCACCGCCTTCACGTGGGCCGCGATAACCGCCGCCGGCACCACCGCCGCCGCCAGCGCCTTCACGTGGGCCGCGATATCCGCCGCCGCCACCGCCGCCTGGACGTTCACCGCCGCGGAAACCGCCGCCACCGCCGCCCGAACGCTCACCGCCGCGGAAACCGCCACGGTCGCCGCCGCGATCACCACCACGCTCTGGGCGATCTTCACGATCACCTTTGCGCATCTGGATGCTCGGCTCGGCTTCGTGCTCTTCGACCTTGATGGTGATGAAGCGGATCACGTCGGTGGAAATGCCCATCCGGCGTTCCATTTCGGCAACCGCTGCGGGCGGCGCTTCAATGTTCAGCAAGGTGTAGTGGGCCTTGCGGCTTTTCTTGATTTTGTAGGCGAGTGAACGCAGGCCCCAGTATTCGGACTTGCTGATCTTGCCGCCACCTTCTTCGATGACACCGGTATATTCTTTGGTCAGCACTTCGACCTGCGCGGTCGAGACGTCCTGACGCGTCATAAAGACGTGCTCATACAGAGGCATGTTGGCCTTTCTCATGTTCCAAATTGTCCACCCCGGCGCAAAGCCCCTTTCGGACCGGCAAGCACCCCTATTGGATAGGAAGCGCGAGAAATGGCCCAAAAGCCGACACCAGAAGAGCGGAGACACGGAGATAGGTTGCCCATTTAGGCGCCCAGCCGTACGTTTACACGCACGATTTCTCGTTCAGCCTCCGACCGGAGTAGCTAACGGGCGGACTTATACGCGAAAAACGAGGGGCTGCAAGCGGAATTGACTTTGCGCGACTCACGGCACGCCGCGACCGACGACCATAAGGCCGCCTTTGCCATCAGCTTTCATCACCACGACCTCGCTTTCGTCGGTGTCGATGCCCGCCAGATCGGTGATCAGGCTGCCATGCGTCACCATCAGCGCGCGGTCCGTCGGCTTGAAGGTTTCGCTGATGTATTTTTTCAGGGCGGCGAGCTGTGCTGGCCCACGTGTGGCCTTGTCGGGGTCCGAGTAGAAGCTATTAATCTGCGGCAGGTTGGCGACGGGGCGCGCGACGATGAGCTCGGCAGTTTCGCGGCAGCGGCACCACTTGCTGGTGAACACGTGCTCGAAGACGACGCCTTCTTTGGCGAACAATGCGCCGATCCGCTTGGCGTCTGCGCGGCCCTTGTCATCGAGGTTTCGTTGCTTTTCGCAGGGCCCCAGGGTTTCGGCGGTAATCGGGCCTTCTTTCGGTGCGCCTTCGAACGGCGCCCAGGCATGCCGCATGAAGCCTATGTGGCCAGGTTTCTTCAGCAACTCGACGACCGACTCGGCCTGGGCCGTGATCGGAAGGAGCAAGAGCGCCAGGGTCAGGGTCAAGCGGCGCAGTAATTTGCGGGGCATGCGGGTTCTCATAGATGGCTGTAGATGGCTGACCGGTCAGCAACGCTGGCACAATTCAAAATCAAGCCGAAGTAAACCTTTCGTGGTCGCGAATGGCAGCATCGGCATAGCCGCTAGTCGTCCGCCCGACTTGACAACGCTCGGTCATCGCCCCTGTCTGTGCCCGGCTTCCATAACAACGAGGACACGATCATGGACCAAAAGATCTGGGATAAGGGCCTAGCGATGCGCAAGCAGGTGCTGGGCGCTGAGTACGTTGAGAAGTCGATGGCCAACGCCGACGCCTTCAACAAGCCGTTCCAGGACCTGCTGAACGAGTATTGCTGGGGTGCGATCTGGGGTGATGAGCGCCTGACACCGAAGCAGCGCTCGATGCTCAACCTCGGCCTGATCGCGGGCGTCAATCGCATGGAAGAGTGGGAATTGCACTTAAAAGGTGCCATCCGCAACGGCGTCACCAAGGACGAAATCCAGGCTATCCTGCACCAGATTGCCGTCTACGCGGGCATGCCCGCCGGCGTCGAATGCTTCCGGATCGCACGGAAGGTGTTTGCCGAGTTGAAGATCTGAGCTTTGCGGGCAGGGCGAAAAGCGCTAGATCGGGGCGGATAGCTTAACGCGCTGTGTGGAATGGGCAAAACCCTCAATCCCACGCGTCCCCGGAATTCGGCGCGCGATGGCGCGCGAATATCCGGGGTCTTTACGTCGTCGGATGTGGCTCGAACGGTGCCTAACTTCGACGGGTAAAGATCCCGGATAGCCAAGCGCCACACGGCGCTTTGGCTTCCGGGAACGCGGTGGGGGGGGGGGCGCCACACAGCGCCGGAGGCCACCTCAATTGGCATCGGTTTACAATGACACTCGTCCTCGACACGATTTCTGCAGTTTCCCCCCCGGCTCCGGTGGTGGATACGCCCCCCCTCCCCACCCTGGCAGGGCTGGGCCGCAGCGGCTTGGCCGCAGCGCTGAGTGCGGCGGGCGTTCCGGATCGGCAGATTAAGATGCGGGTAAACCAGCTGTGGGGCTGGATTTATGTGCGCGGCGTCACCGACTTTGCCCAGATGACCGATGTCGGCAAGGAGCTGCGGGCGACGTTGGCCGCCGCCCACTCGCTCGCCCGGCCGGAAGTCGTCGAGGAGCAAATTTCGATCGATGGCACACGTAAATGGCTGTTACGGCTGCAAAAACGCGGCAACGAGGCGCGCGCACCGGAAGTCGAGTGCGTCTACATCCCGGAGTCGGATCGCGGCACGCTGTGCATCTCCTCGCAGGTCGGCTGCACGCTGAATTGCTCGTTCTGCCACACCGGCACGCAGAAGCTGGTGCGTAACCTCGAGGTCGACGAGATCGT
>JAYSVA010000111.1:0-1958 GCA_043718785.1 Hyphomicrobiaceae bacterium | reverse complement strand
CGACCATGCTGGTGTCGATCAGCAGCAGGCGGCAGTCCTCCGCTGCGTGCCGGAACAGCAGCGATAGCAGCATGGCGTTGAGGCCCACCGACGTGCCGGTGTTCGGGGCGCCGACCACGAGCAGATGCGGCAGCGTCGCCAAATCGATCACAACGGGTTGGCCGATGGTGTTGCGGCCTAGAGCCAACGGCAGCGTACCGTCCGTGGTTCGGTAGGCGTCGCTGTCGAGCACGTCCCGCAGCAGCACAGTGTCGGCGCGGGCGTTCGGCACTTCGATGCCGATGAGCGCGCTTGGTCCGCCCTGCTCGAACTGTTCGGAGCCATGGGAGAGGATGCGGATGCTGGAGACATGGATGGTGCGGGCAATGTCATCGGCGAGCGCGACGATGCGGGAGACTTTGGTGCCAGCCGCCGGTTCGATGACAAACTCGGTGACCACCGGCCCGGCCCGCATGTCAACGACGCGGCCATCGATGCCGAAGTCGGCGAGGCTGTGCTCCAGCTGGCCGGCGGTTGTGCGTAGATTGGCGGCGGCCGTTTCCGGGGCGGGTTTGCTGGCGCTGGGGCGCATCAACAGATTGAGGCTGGGCCGTTTGTGAGCGGGGTTGCCGCGCCGGAAACTCAGGCTGTTCAGCAGGCCGGGTTTGCGAGCCGTTTGGCCTGCAACCGAGCTGGTGGTGTGGCGCGCCGTGTTGCGCGGCGCAATGCTGGAGGGGGCAAAGCGGGCGGCAATCGAGCGGCTGCCGCTTTCGGTCGATTTCTCGAACACCTGGTCACGCGGTCGATTGCGCCGCTCCGGCCCGTCATAGGACTCGCCGTCGGTTGGTGCAGCACTGGCGACAGGGGGAGCCGCCTCAGGCTTGAAGGTGGCGCGGTGTGGTGAGTCGAAGCTGATGTGCATGGCGATGCGGCGCGCTGCATGCACGGGGGCAGTCGCTGGAACAGGCGCAGGCGGCCTAAACTCGTGCGTGGCTGCAGCTGCGGCTGTCGGTGCGGTCACGCCAATCGGCATCATTTGCGGTAGCACAGGGCGCGAACCGATGCTTGGTTGCCAAGGGGCTGTTGGCTGCCAAACCGGCTGTGGCGTCGCTGCCTGGGGCGCTGGGGGCATCGGCAAGGTGGCTGACGGCTCGCTTGGCCGTGGTTCTGGCGTTCTGGTCGCCGCCGGGTTGCCCGCTGTCGGATCATCCCAGATGCGGCGATAGGCGGCCTCCGTGGCGTTGTTGCCAGCCGCCAGTTCGGGCACCATACCGAGTGACGGCGGTTCCGGCTCTGGCTGAGCTTTGCGGCGACGCCAGCGGCCCCACCACGAGACATAACGCCGGTTTTGGCGGCGATCCGGGAAGGCTGGCGGCGGCGTGCCCTGCAGCAGCAACGCCAGATCGCGGCCGCTCAAGCCGATGCTGTGGGTGAGTGCCGCCATGCCGACGGTAAAGTAGAGCAGGCCTGCCACAGCCCCGCCCTTGCCCGGATTGATCGCGCCGAGGGCACTGGCCAGCATATTGTACGTGAGATCGCCCAGCATGCCACCGAGGCCGCGATGCAGGGGCCAACTGGCGAACAGCGGCAAGGCCGAACAGCCGCCCGCCAGGATCAGCACGGCTAGTGGAAACAGCATGAGTTTGACGCGTGCGCCGGGCAGGCGTTCTGCCAGCCACAGCTCAACGCCCCACATCATCGGGGCGAGCAGGGCGAACAGCGACGCCACGCCGAGCGTTTGCAGCAGCAGATCGGCGGTGGCGGCACCAGTGCTGCCCAGCCAGTTGCGGGTGACGCCGCCGGTGACATGCATCGGGCTTGGATCTGACACCGACCAGGACAGCAGGCTGATCCAACCGATGGCGCTTATCACGCACAATGCCGCGCCCAAGCTGCGCGCCAGGGTCCGCAGCAGGCGGTCCTCCAGCGATGGCGGCAGCAAGCGCTGCGGAGACGAGGTCTGGTGTTCGAACGCCATG
>JAYSVA010000012.1:0-11355 GCA_043718785.1 Hyphomicrobiaceae bacterium | reverse complement strand
ATCTACGGATCGTTTCCCGCGGTGCGCATGCGCCGCATGCGGCGCAGCGAGTTTTCACGCCGCCTGATGCGCGAAACGGTGCTCACGGCCGATGACCTGATTTATCCGGTCTTCATCCAGGAAGGGAAAAACCGCAACGACAAAGTGGCTTCCATGCCCGGCGTGGAACGCTTGTCGGTGGACCGGCTGCTGCCGGTGGCCGAGCGCTGCATGAAGCTGCGCGTTCCGGTGATGGCGCTGTTTCCGGCGATCGAGCAGAAACTCAAGACGCTCGACGGCCGCGAAGCGTTCAATCCGAAGGGGCTGATTCCGCGCGCGGTGGGCGCGCTGAAGAAACGCTTTCCGGAACTGGGCATCATGACCGACGTCGCGCTCGACCCCTACACTTCCCACGGCCAGGATGGCGTCGTCGACAAGCGCGGCTACATCCTCAACGACGTCACGCTCGCGATCCTGGAGAAGCAGGCGCTGGCGCAGGCGCAGGCGGGCGTGGACATCGTTGCACCCTCGGACATGATGGACGGCCGCATCGGGCGCATCCGCCAGGCGCTCGAGAAGCAGGGCCACATCCATACCAGGATCATGGCGTACTCGGCAAAGTACGCCTCGGGCTTCTACGGCCCGTTCCGCGACGCGGTCGGCTCGGCCTCCAACCTGGGCAAGTCGGACAAGAAAACCTACCAGATGGATCCGGCCAACTCGGACGAGGCGCTGTGGGAAGTCGGGCTCGACCTTGCCGAGGGCGCCGACATGGTGATGGTGAAGCCCGGCATGCCGTACCTCGACATCGTCCGCCGCGTCTCCGAAACCTTCAAGGTGCCAACGTTCGCCTACCAAGTGTCCGGCGAGTACGCGATGCTGATGGCCGCCGCCCAAAACGGCTGGCTCGACGGCGACAAGGTCATGATGGAGAGCCTGATGGCGTTCAAACGCGCGGGCGCATCGGGTGTGCTGACGTACTTCGCGCCAAGGGCTGCGAAGATGATGCTGGGTAAGGTTTGAGGGAACTGGCGCTGGCTCTGGTTGCTGCGCTATACTGGCCTCATGGCAATCATAGATCCGATTTTACAGAAATATCGCGCAGCGCTGGCAGATATGTACGGCGACCGCATCGAACGGGCTGTGCTGTTTGGATCCCGCGCGCGCGGCGACGCCAAATCGGATAGCGATTACGATGTGGCGTTGTTCCTCAAGAACCTCACCGATACTTGGCAGGAAGTTGATCGTCTCGTCGAGATTGAAGAGATCCTCCGTGACGACTCTGGTGTCGCAATTCACACGTTGCCGTTTCCTGCCGGTCGCTGGCGTGATCGGACGCCATTGATGCACGAGATCCGCAAAGACGGGCTCGACTTATGAAAACGGAAACCGAAGTCTTTCTCGAAGCTGCCGACCGAGCCATCTCGAACGCAAAACGCATCCTGGTGATCGAAATCTTTGATCAGGCGGCCCGGCTCGCTTACTATGCTCAGTTCTATGCGGCTCAGGCCTTGATCTTTGAACGTCTGGCCAAGGTCACTAAGACCCATAAAGGCGTCAACGGGGAATTCCACAAGCTGCTGAAAGGGGAGCCTTCATTGCCGTCAAACCTCGCCGCCCAACTGTCGAAGGCGTATCGCTACAAGGAAGTTGCTGACTACGATACTGGTACCGCGTCGCCCATGACGAAATTGCAAGTCGGCGACGCGATCATTACGGCAGAGCGCTTCGTCGCCGCTATCCGGCAAGTTTTAATGACCCCGCCATGACATCTGAACTGCGTTACGCCAAAAATAGTCGAATGGTTCGACCAACAACTTGCTATCCTCGTCGTGGAATGTTGGGTTACGCGCGGATTGACAGATTGCCTCATATCGAGCGCGTGGGCGCGCTAACCCAACTTACAAAATGCACCATCTTGATTGAGAACCGGGGATGATCATGACCACCACTTCCATTGCCGATCTGCGCCGCGATCTGGCGGGCGCACTGCGTCTAGCCGCCAAAGCTGAGATGAACGAGGGCATCTGCAACCACTTCTCTGTGGTGGTGCCGGGCAAGGACGAGCGCTATCTGATCAACCCCTACGGCATCCATTGGGCCGAGATGACGCCGTCTGATCTGCTGATGATCGATGGCGACGGCACCATTCTCGAAGGCCACGGCGAGGTCGAGGCCAGCGCCCGCAACATCCACATCGCCGGGCACCGCGCCAATCCGCGCCATCAGGCGCTGTTCCATGTCCACATGCCGTTCGCCACCGCCCTGACCATGGTTGAAGGCGGCCAGCTTGCGATGGCCCATCAGACTGCCGCCCGCTTCCACGGCCGCATCGCCTATCAGGGCTTTGGCGGCGTCGCGTTGACCGCCGCCGAAGGCGAACGCCTCGCCCAGGCCCAGAAGGACAACCGCCACGCCGACATTATCTTTCTCGATCACCACGGCGTCACCGTCGGCGCGCAATCCTGTGCGGTCGCCTTCGACGAGCTCTACTACCTCGAACGCGCCTGCCGCCAGCAGGTGCTCGCGCTCTCCACCGGCCTGCCGCTGAAACTGATCCCCGACGCGCTTGTTGAGCAAACCGCAGCTGAATGGCGGCAAGTGCTGGTCTACCAAGCCGAAAAGCACTTCGCCTCCCTGATGCGCATGGAAGGGCTGGCGGGGTGATGGTGGCCTGCCGTCAAGCTGCTCGGGTGGGTATCGCGCTATAGTCGACCTCAGCTTCGGCCTTAGATAGGTCGTGCGCTGTCTGCAAATTCGTCCAAAAGCGCGGATCGGTATCGAAATAGCGACCCAGCCGAATGGCTGTATCAGCCGACACCCCGCGACGCCGGGCAATGATTTCGGTCAGCAGGTTAGGCGGTACGCCGATGGTGGTCGCGAGCGCACGTGCACTAAGCCTGAGCGGCTCCAGATACTCCGCCGCCAGAATTTCTCCTGGATGCGTGCGGATGCGGATTGTTTTCGTTGCACTGGAGCGAGCTGCCATTTGTACCTCAGTGATACCGCCGCTCGGCTGAGTCGCAGCAGGACCTGAATCTGCATTCAGCATGTTGTCATTTCTACATTTGGCATGCCTACCGATTAGTGGGCATGCCTTTTGGGCCGACCGCCTACTTCGGCACCAGGGTGCAGCCGATGGAGCTGCAGGCGCGGCGGTTCCAGGCGCGGAACTGCGGGGCGGTGCAGCGTGGCACCAGCAGTTTTCCGCCCTGACGAACCGTTTTACCGGTGCCCTTGTAGAGCGACGTTTCGCAAATGTAGGTCGAGGCGATGCTGCGCTTGACCTTGCCGTCGCACATGCAGCTCCACGGCGTTCCGGCGTTGGCACTGCTTCCGGCTGATAGCGCCGCGATGATGGTTGAAACAAAAACGAGTTTGTATTTCATTGGCCTATGGTCTCCCGCTCAGAGTGCAGAATAACACTAACCAATCCTGCAATTCGGGCGCTGTCAATCGCCACATCACGAAAAACGCCGCCGAGTGGTGCTCGGCAGCGTGTAATAGCGAGTTCCAGGTTCATCCGGACTCAGTGCACTCTGGACCACAGGCGCTTCTTGCCGATGTACAGCAGGATCGACGTGATCAGCAGGTACAGCATCACCTGCCAACCGACGCGCTTGCGCTGGTCCATGGTCGGTTCAGCCGTCCAGGTCAGGAATGCTGCGAGGTCGCGGGCGTTCTGTTCGTTGGTACCGGTCGCACCCGCGTTGGCGCCATACTTGATTGGCAACGGCGGCGCACCCATGGCGATCTGGTTGCCCGGGAAGTACTTGTTGTAGTGCATGCCTTCGGACAGCTTGAAGCCCTTCGGCGGCTCGGTGTAACCAGTGAGCAGCGCGTACATATAGTCAGCGCCGCCCTCTTGATAGCCGACGGCCACATCCTTGATCATCGCAAAGAAATGCGGCACCCACGATGAGTGAGCGGCTTCGAAGCCGCGTGCACGCGCCATCAGCGACAGATCCGGCGGCAACGCACCGTTGTGGATCGAACGGGCTTCCTTTTCGTTCTTGTACAGCGGCGGGAAGTTGTCCGACAGCTTGGCAGCGCGCGGCTTTACTTTGCCATCGTCGTTCGGCTCGTCATCAACTTTGTACTCCTTCGCCACCAAGGCTTTTACGCCCTCAACGTCGAAGTTCGGACCGCCGGGCTGCGCCAGATTGCGGAAGGCAACCCGGTTTAGCGTGTGGCAGCTCGAGCAGACCTCCTTGTACACAGCAAAGCCGCGCTGCAGCTGCACCTTGTCGAACTGGCCAAACGGGCCTGAGAATGACCACTTCTGGCGTTCGATCTGCGGGGCGTCGCTCGCGGCGAAGGCCGTTGTCGACAAGCCGCCAACCATCAGGCTGCTCAGCACCAAGCCAGCAGCCAGGCTGCCCGTTCGCAGGGTCTTGATCATTGAACTTCTCATGTTTCTCTGGCTCCTGCTCAACGCTTTTCGGGTGATGCAGTCGCACCAGCCGTGACGCCCGTGCTTCCACCCACCTTGGAAAGCACCGACTCGGCAATCGAGCGCGGTAGCTTTTTCGGCGTTTCGATCAAGCCGACGATTGGCAGGATCAGCAAGAAGTGAGCGAAGTACAGGAACGTGAAGATGCGCGACCAGAGCACGTAGGAGCCTTCAGCTGGGCGCGAACCCAAATAGCCGAGTGCGACGCACGTGATGCAGAACAACACGAAGAACCAGCGATAGATTGGCCGGTACTTGGACGACCGCACGCGGCTGGTATCGAGCCATGGCACGAACGCCAGGATCGCAACAGCGCCGAACATCGCAATGACGCCACCGAGCTTCGACGGGACAGCGCGCAGGATCGCGTAAAACGGCAGGAAGTACCACTCCGGCACGATGTGCGGCGGGGTCACCAGCGCGTTCGCTTCGTTGTAGTTGTCCGGATGGCCGAGATAATCTGGCGCGAAGAACACGAACCAGGCGAACAACATCGCGAACACGGCGAGGGCGAACGCATCTTTCATGATCGCGAACGGTGCCATCGGCACGGTGTCGGCAGGGCTTTTGACGTCAAGCCCGGTCGGATTGTTCTGGCCGGCGACGTGCAGCGCCCAGATGTGCAGGGCAACGAGGCCCGCAATCACGAACGGCAGCAAGTAGTGGAGCGCGAAGAACCGGTTCAGCGTTGGTGCGCCGACCGCGAAGCCGCCCCACAGCCAGGTGGTGATGGCGTTGCCAACCACAGGAATCGCCGTGAAGAAGTTGGTAATCACGGTGGCGCCCCAGAAGCTCATCTGGCCCCATGGCAGGGTGTAGCCGAGGAACGCAGTCGCCATCATCGCGAGGAAGATGAACACGCCGAGGATCCACAGCACTTCGCGCGGGGCCTTGTAGGACCCGTAATAGAGGCCGCGGAAGATGTGCAGGTAGACCGCCAAGAAGAACATTGACGAGCCGACCATATGAATGTTGCGCAGCAACCAGCCATAGTTGACGTCGCGACGGATGATTTCGACCGAGTCGAAGGCTTCTTTGGCGCTCGGCACATAGTGCATCGCCAACGTAATGCCGGTGACGATCTGCACGACGAGGCAGAACATCAGAATGCCGCCGAACGTCCACATATAGTTGAGGTTGCGCGGGGTCGGGAACTCAACGAACTGGCCGTGCATCATGCGCATAATGGGCAGACGATCGTCCATCCATTTGCCGACGCCGGGGCTCGGTTTGTAGCTGCTCTCGTGATTAGACATAGTGTGAGCGCTCCTCAGCCGATCTTAATCTTGGAATCAGACACAAACTCGTAGGGTGGCACATCGAGATTTTTCGGTGCAGGACCCTTCCGAATACGGCCGGACATATCGTAGTGCGAACCGTGGCATGGGCAGAACCAGCCGCCGAATTCGCCTTTGGCATCAGCAATGCTCTGGCCTTTTGGAATGCAGCCGAGATGAGTACATACGCCGACCAGCACGAGCCAGTTCTCTTTGCCCTTTTTGACGCGGTTTTCATCCACCGCTGACGCCTTGTCAGACAGCGCCATGTTGCGCGCAACGGCGTCCGGCAAATCGGATGGTGCGACTTTAACGGAAGAGGCGATCTCTTCCTTGGTGCGGTTGCGGATGAACACCGGCTTGCCGCGCCACATCACTGTGATCGCCTGACCTTCTTTGATCGGTTTCAGATCAACCTCGATCGATGCCAGTGCCTGGGCACCGGCGTCGGGGTTCATCTGATGGACGAACGGCCAGATTGTCATGGCACCGCCAACGGCCGCAAATGCGCCGCCAGCTAGGGTCAGAAAGTCCCGGCGGTTCGGCTCTTCGGCGCCATCGCCGTGCCCGCCAGCGCCGTGCGTCGGCGTATGTGAATGGTCATGTCCAGCCAAGGCCGTCTCCTCTTAACCGCGTGTTCGCTGGACGAGGGCTTAGCCCCATCGCCCACAGAAAGCTCTGAATACTAGAATACTACGGTGCAAACCCCCGGGGATAACTTTGTGGGCTTTGCGTTCGATTTGTTTTGACATCCTTTCCGCTGCCTCTCAAGCGACGCTAACATCGCACCTAAGAGGCAATTTGGCGCATGCTGGGGCTGCGCGTGCCATTTGAACAGGCCCAGCCGGACCGGCAAAGGAAGCAGCATGCGCATCGCCCTCTACCAGCCGGACATTCCGCAGAACACCGGCACGATTCTGCGGCTGGCGGCGTGCTTAGGCGTTGCCGTCGATGTCATTGGCCCGGCCGGGTTCGACCTCTCCCATGCAGCCTTGCGGCGGGCCGGCCTGGACTACATCGGGTCAGCCGATCTGACCCGGCACGATAGCTGGGAGACGTTCCTGCGCGCACTCGAGGTTGCCGCAATTGAAGGTGCCGCTGCAACTAAGCCGCGCCTGATTCTGCTGTCCTCGAAAGCGTCGGTGCCGCACATCGCATTCGACTTCTTGGCGGCCGACATTCTGCTGCTCGGCCGTGAAAGCGCTGGCGTACCCGACACCGTCCGCGATGCCTGCGACGGCGCCGTCCGCATCCCCATGCTGCCCGGCCTCCGCTCCCTCAACATCGCCGTAGCGGGTGCGATGGTGTTGGGTGAGGCACTCCGGCAGACCGGTGGATTTGCCGGGCCGTGAAGCCCAGGCAGCCCTTAGGTGACGCGGGAAACTGCGACCAAAGCGGCCAACGCCCTGCGGCACCAGCGCGGACGGTCGCCGACGTAATCGCGTGCAATTGCTGCGAAGATCAGGCATAAGGCGCTGAGATCAAGGATTTTTATCTCATGTCAAGCGTGCCTGAAGCCGAAGCTGAGCCAGCTCCGAAGCCTAAACTGCCTGTTGTCGCCATCGTCGGGCGGCCCAATGTCGGAAAATCCACCCTCTACAACCGGTTGACGGGCAAGCGCACGGCGCTGGTGTCCGATCTGCCGGGGCTGACCCGCGACCGCCGCGAGGGCACAGCTGAGCTGTGGGGCCACCCCTACCGCCTGTTTGATACGGCCGGCCTCGAAGAATCCGTGGCGGGCTCCATTGCTAGCCGCATGCGGGCGCAGACCGAAACCGCCATCGCCGACGCCGACCTCGTGCTATTCGTCATCGATGCTCGCGCCGGTTTAACCCCCGCCGACCAGGAATTTGCCCGGGTCGTCCGCAATTCTGGCCGCCCGTCGCTGCTGGTCACCAACAAGTGCGAAGGTGCCAAGGGCGATGAGGGCTTCTATGACGCCTTCCGCATCGGCCTTGGCGACCCCGTCGCCATCTCGGCTGAGCACGGCGAAGGCCTCGGCGATCTTGCTGCCGCAATGTTCAAAAAGCTCGGCCTGACCGACGAGCAGCCGTTCGAGGACGCTTTGGAGCACGAGGGCGATGCCGTCGATGATCCGACGCGGCCGATCAAGGTCGCTATCGTTGGCCGCCCGAACGCCGGGAAATCAACGCTTGTGAATGCCCTGCTCGGCGAAGACCGCATGATCGTCGGCCCAGAACCCGGACTGACGCGCGATGCGGTCGCCTCCGATTTCACCTGGGGGGGCCGCCGCCTGCAGCTGTTCGATACCGCTGGGTTGCGCCGCAAAGCCCGCGTCGAAGAGCTGGCCGAGAAGCTGGCCAACGGCGATACCGTCCGCGCCATCCGCTTCGCCGAAGTGGTGGTGTTGATGATCGATGCTGAGCGCGGGCTTGAGCACCAGGATCTGACTATTGCCTCGATGGTGCTGGATGAGGGCCGGGCGCTGGTGATCGCCATCAACAAGTGGGATCTGATCGAGGCCAAGCAGAAGGTGCTCAAGGATCTGCGCGAGACCATCGATCAGAAGTTGGCGCAGGCCCCTGGCATGCAAAGCGTGACGCTATCGGCGCTGGGCGAGCGCGGACTTGATAAGCTGATGCCCGCCGTGTTCAAGACCTATGACACCTGGAACAAGCGCATCTCGACGCCGATCCTCAATCGCTGGCTGAAAGAGGTGGTGGATCGCCATCCGCCACCCGCCGTGTCGGGCCGCCGCATCAAGCTGCGCTACATGACCCAGCCGTCCGCGCGGCCGCCGACCTTCGTGGCGTTTTGCTCGCGGCCTGAGGTGATGCCGACATCGTATGTGCGGTATCTGGTCAACAGCCTGCGTGAGACGTTCAAGATGCCGGGCGTGCCGATCCGCTTCAACCTGCGCAAGGGTGAGAACCCTTATGCGAACAAGTGAATGGTGATTTTACTGCAAAATCAGCGGATTATCTGTCAATATTCAATATTCACGATGTTTTGCAACGCAACTTCCTGACGAAGCCCCTCGCGCCTAAATACTGCCTGTTGGTCAGTCCGAGGAGAGTTCCGTGAGTATCGTGCGTTTCAGCGCTTCCTGCCTGGTTGCCCTCGTCATGCTTGGCGGCAGCCTGGGTATCAGCAGCAGTCCGGCTCACGCTGATCGCGTGCGCGATGCCTGCTCCAGTGACTATTTTCGCTTCTGCAGCCAATACAATCCGGACTCATCGCAGACACGCGCCTGCATGCGGGCAAACGGCCGTTCGCTGTCCAGCGGGTGCGTCCACGCCCTGATCGATGCTGGGGTAATTCCACGGCCGCGTGGACGCCGGTAAGCCGCCAACGTTGATGTTGTGGCGACACGGACACATGGCGTGGCGGGATCGCCATAACAGCTTGATCTCCTCTAGCGGCTCGCGACGTACGCGCTAAGATGCAGCCGTCAACCAAGCCCTAGGGGAAACATGATCAGTCATTCGCGCGCGGCCGTTGCGGGGCTCATCCTATATGGTGCCGGTCTGGTCGCGATCAGCGCACCAGCTGAAGCGGCCAGTGACCGCGTCCGCCGCGCCTGCATGGGCGACTACCGTCGGATGTGCGGCCAGTACAAGGTGAACACGCCGCCAATGCGCGCCTGCATGGAGGCGAATGCCTTCTCGCTCTCCAGTCCGTGTATCACCGCCCTGATCGACAGCGGCGAAGTTGACGGCTCAAAAGTGCGGAAACGCCGCTGATTGCCAGCGTTGAACGATGAAACAAAAAAGCGCGAGGGCCTCGACCCTCGCGCTTTTTCATGACTGCGGCCGCAGTATCAGTCGCGCTGGACGCACCCTTTTAGTCGCGCTGGACGCACATAGCGACGCCCATGCCGCCGCCGATGCAAAGGGTGGCGAGGCCCTTCTTGGCGTCGCGGCGCTGCATTTCATACAGCAGCGTGGTCAGCACGCGGGCACCTGACGCGCCGATCGGATGGCCGATAGCGATCGCGCCGCCGTTGACGTTGACCTTCGACGTATCCCAGCCGAGGCCTTTATTGACGGCGCAGGCTTGAGCCGCGAACGCCTCGTTGGCCTCGATCAGGTCGAGATCGCCGACTTTCCAACCGGCCTTTTCCAGCGCCATTTTCGACGCCGGAATCGGGCCGGTTCCCATGATCGCCGGATCGACGCCAGCGTTGGCCCATGAGACGATGCGCGCCAGTGGCTTGATCCCGCGCTTCTTGGCTTCCTCAAGCGACATCAGCACCAGGGCTGCCGCGCCGTCGTTGATGCCCGAGGCGTTGCCAGCCGTGACAGTGCCAGCTTTGTCGAAGGCCGGCCGCAGTTTGCCGACCGACTCCATGGTGACGCCGTCTTTGATGTATTCGTCGTCGCTGACGATCACGTCGCCCTTGCGGCCTTTGACGGTGACGGGGCAGATTTCGTCCTTGAACTTGCCGGCCTTGCGGGCGGCTTCGGCTTTGTTCTGCGAGGCGACGGCGAACTTATCCTGCTCGTCGCGGGTGATCTGGAACTGCTTGGCGACATTTTCAGCGGTGTTGCCCATGTGGTAGCCGTTGAAGGCATCCCACAGGCCGTCCTTGATCATGGTGTCGATCAGCTTCATTTCGCCCATCTTCGTGCCGTCGCGCATGTGCGCGCAATGCTGCGACTGGCTCATGCTTTCCTGGCCGCCAGCGACGACGATCTTGGCCGAACCGTCCATGATCTGCTGGGCGCCGAGGGCAACCGCACGCAGGCCGGAGCCGCATAGCTGGTTCATGCCCCAGGCTGGGCTTTCGGCGGGAATGCCAGCGGCCATCGAGGCCTGGCGGGCTGGGTTCTGCCCCATGCCGGCGGTCAGGACCTGACCCATGATGACTTCGTTGACGTCGCCTGGCTTGATTTTGGCGCGTTCCATCGCTGCCTGAATTACGACTTTGCCAAGCTCGTGGGCTGGGAGGCTGGCGAATGCCCCGGAGAAGGAGCCGACGGGTGTGCGGGCGGCGCTGGCGATGACGATGGTGGTCGCGTCGTTACTCATGAGTGGGCTCCTGGCTGGGACAAATCCAAAATAGGTCAGCGGCAGCCTTCAAACGAAATGGCGGCGCTGTCGAGCAAAAACGTTTGGTGACGTAGCATACTAGCGTGTACAATATCGCAGTGCAATTATTGCAGATGCGAACCAGGCCTGTCACATGCTCAATCAGCCCCAGCCGACACCCGAACGAAAAGAAGCCGTGGTGGTCAAGAAATATGCCAACCGACGCCTCTACAACACCGAGACGAGCACCTACGTCACGCTTGATGATCTGGCGGCCATGGTGCGGTCGGACCGTGATTTCGTGGTCTTTGACGCCAAGACCAGCGATGACCTGACGCATTCTGTGCTGACGCAAATCATCGTCGAGCAGGAGGCGAAATCTGGCGGCCAGATGCTGCTGTCGGTGCCGTTTTTGCGTCAACTGATCCGCTTCTACGATGACAGCGTCGGCAAAATGGTGCCGAGTTACCTGCAGATGAGCATGGAAACGCTGGTCAAAGAGCAGGAGAAATTCCGTGCTCAAATGGGGCCGCTGCTGCAGCAGAACCCGTTTGGTTCGGCCGCGCTCGAAGTTATGCAGGCGCAGACGGCCAAGAACATGTCGATGTTCCAGCAGGCGATGAAGCAGACCATGACGATGTGGTCGCCGTTCGC
>JAYSVA010000110.1:0-27780 GCA_043718785.1 Hyphomicrobiaceae bacterium | reverse complement strand
TGATCCCAAGCTCATCGTTCGCACTCGCGATGATCGGCGGTGCCGCCACCGCCAGATTATGCTTCGCCACCGCTGCAGGTTTAGCGGGCACGGCCAATGACGCGGTTTGCTGGTTGGATGACTTTGGCATCGGTATCGGCGGCGCGATATTCGGCAGCGCGAAGGGCGGAGCCGACAGCTTCGGTCCAGCATCTGCCAGTGACGTGGCCGGGATGGCCTGAGGCATCATCTGCGCCCATTGCTGCAACCGTCCTGCTGGAACCTCCTGCGCCGACGGCTCCAGCATCTCGTCACCGGTCAACTGCCCTGACAGCGGCGCATGCCGGGCCATCCGCTTTGCGGATCCAGCTGCCGGAGTAACGTCAGTTCGGGTAGAGCCCGCTCGCGTTGGCTCGACCGAAGCTGTCCGCACTGCTGTCGCTGTTTTGCGGGCCTCAATCAGTGCTGACTTCATCCGCGTTAGCTCGGCCGCGGCGTGCTGGCTGCCTTTGCGTTTTTCAGACTCAAGCGCGTAAATCCGGTGCCGGTCTTTCGATGCCTGCTCCCACGGGTGTGGGTTGCACTTACAGCTCTGATCGTAACTGGTGCGGAACAGGAAGGCGGTGCGCAGCTTAGTGTAGGGCACACCTTTCAGGTCGACCATCTGATCGATATCCTGGCCGGGATTGTCGTGAACGAACAGACGCGTCTGCGAACCGCCGCAGCTCTTCTCGCAGACCCCCTTGTCGCGATCGAAATTGTCGCTGTCGGTAGAAAAGCTAACGGGCCAGTAGAAGCCATCACACAGCCGCACGCAGAGGGTGCGGTAATGGCCGTCACCTGAATACCAACTCGAGCCGTCAGTGCGCTCATTTTTTGAGTCGGACTTTGATTCTGGCGCTTTGGACAGCGATTTGGGCGGGAACTTCGCGTCCGAGCTCGGCGTTGGCACCGACGTCTTGATCAACCCGCTACGCTGGCTGAAATCCGGTCCAGAACTCGCGCGGGACTCTGATTTGGCGGATTTGTTCGATCCGCCGGATTTATTGGACCAGAATTTTTCACTGCGGACGTTCTGCATCCAGTCGTCACCGCTCTCAAGCACGGCAGACGCGGTGCTTGGTGCTTTTGTTATAGTCGCGCTATCGGCAAGAGGCGCATTGATCACCGCGTCCCACAAGGCGGCGCCAGACCATATGGCCGCGCCCACTGACACGGTCAGCACGGCGGCATAGCGCAGAAATGCAGATCCAAACGACCCACGCCCGCCATTGAAATAACGCTTACCCATGACGCAGCCCCGCAGAAACGCAATACACAACGGCATTGCGTACCTGTTCGGTACGACATTGCCTCAGCCCTGGCCGGACCATAGACCCACTTGCCGCCGCTGCCAACCAGGATCATTTACTGAACGTAAACAACTGTATCTATTTGATGTCGCTGCTCACTTTGCTGCCCCCGCGACATCAGCAGTTTATGCAGCACGCGTTACTTCGCGGCCAGCCGGACCGCGCCGTCCAGGCGGATCGAGGCACCGTTCAACATGATGTTCTCGCAAATGTGCACCGCCAGCGCGCCATATTCCGCCGGATGGCCGAGCCGCGACGGGAACGGCACCGTTGCCGCCAGCGAATTGCGGGCGTCTTCCGGCAGACCGTCGAACATCGGCGTGTGGAACAGGCCTGGCAGAATGGCACAAACGCGCACGCCATCACGCGCCAAGTCCCGCGCAATCGGCAACGTCATCGCGGCGACCCCGCCTTTTGACGCGGCATAGGCGACTTGGCCGCTCTGGCCATCTTCCGCCGCCACCGACGACGTGGAGATGATTACGCCGCGCTCGCCATCCGGTGCCATCGGCGTCAGCGTGACCATACCGGCGGCACAGCGCGAGATCATCAGAAACGTACCAATCAGGTTGACTTGCAGCACCTTGGCGAATGTCGCGAGGTCGTGCGGCTCGATTTTGCCGGTGTCCTTGGCTTTGCGGGTGATGCGCTGGCCGATAACAATCCCAGCGCAATTGACCAGAATGCGCTCCTGCCCGTGGGCGACACGGGCGGCGGCCAATGCCGCATCGATGCTCTGCTCGTTGGTGACATCGCAGCGGGCATAAACACCGCCGATTTCAGCGGCGATCTTCTGGCCCTGTGCCTCGTTCAGATCAAGGACGGCGACCTTCACGCCCTTCGCCGCCAGCGCCCGCGCCGTCGCCGCCCCCAGGCCCGACGCACTACCTGTCACAACCGCTGAAATCGACGGGCCAAGCTGCATGGGGTTATTCCTTCAAGGGATCGCGGGGGGAGACAGGTTTTGCTGAGATATCGGTCAACTTTCGAAGCCGATTGACATTCCGGGCGGGCATTGCTGCCTGTTCGCTCGGAGCAAGCTGTGTCGGGTCTCGCAAGAGGGCTCTACCCGACCTACGGACGTCATAGGCGAAAGTCATGGCCTCTCGGGATTTTTTATCGACTTTGGCCTATCCGTAAACCCGAATCAACTCCCGCAGGCGGGCAATACCGCGCTGGCGCAAGACAGCAACCTCGGGCTGTTCAAGTTCCATCGGCTTGTTGGGCATCTTCAATCCCAACCGATTGAGGTGGCCGACAATGTCAGGCAATCCTTGGAACCCCATGCCCTCAAGATCGCTCGTCGTTAGTTCATGGGCACAGTACTGGCGCAGCGCCGCATCGACCTCCGCTTGCGTGAGGTCAGTCAGCGATGCTGGTTTGTCCTCAACTTCGACCATTGCGATGCGCCCGTAATGACTAATTGGTTCCGTTCCACGCTTTGATTGTACCACATGCCGGGCGGAATGTTAATGCACGGACCTCATACCAATGATGCAACCGTGACCAACAACGCCCTTGCGTAAACCCCACGGGCTGCGGTTTGGTGCGGCGAGCACTTGCCGATTGTCCGTGAGGAGGCCCGCATGGCCCAGAACCGCCTGATCGATCTTTACAGTGACACGCAAACCCGCCCGACGCCGGGCATGCGCAAAGTGATGGCGGACGCTGACGTCGGCGATGAACAGCGCGGCGAGGATCCGACGACGAAGCGGCTGGAGGAGCGGGTAGCGGACCTGCTCGGCAAGGAAGCGGCCGTGTTCATGCCGTCTGGCACGATGTGCAACCAAATTGCGGTGGCCGTGCATTGCCGCTCCGGCGACGAAGTAGTGGCAGCAGATACGGCGCACCTGTTCTTCTCGGAAGGCGGCGGCGCGGCTGTGTTGGCCAACGCGCAAACGTTGCCGATCAAGGCGGATTTCGGCCTGTTCACCGGCGCTGACCTGAAGGCTGTGCTGCGCGATCCGACGAGCCGCTACCAGCCGCGTTCCCGCCTCGTCTTGATGGAGCAGACGGCCAACATCGGCGGTGGCCGCATCTGGCCGCTGGCGCAAATCCAGGAGGTCGCCACCGTCGCGCGCACCGCTGGCATGAGCGTGCACATGGATGGCGCGCGCCTGCTCAATGCCGTGGTGGCGACAGGCATTTCCGCCAGGGCGTATTCCGACCCGTTCGATAGCGTCTGGATTGACCTGTCGAAGGGCCTGGGTTGCCCGGTTGGCGGAGTGCTGGCCGGATCGAAAGCGTTCATAGCCGAAGCGTGGCGCTGGAAACAGCGGATCGGCGGCGCGATGCGGCAGTCGGGCATTGTGGCGGCCGCCGGTTTGTATGCGCTCGACCACAACATCGCGAAACTGGCCGAGGATAACGCCAACGCCAAGCTGCTCGGCGATGCTGTTGCGGCGATCCCAGGTCTAGAGTTGGCGATGCCGGCCGTTGATAGCAACATTGTGTTCTTCAAGGTGGTGAAGCCGGGCATGACCTCCGCGCAGCTGATCGACAAGCTGCTGGAGCGGCAGGTGCGGATGAGCGTATTTGCCGGTGACCGCATCCGCGCCGTCACCCATCTCGATGTCTCGAAAGCCGATGTCGAGTTCGCCGCACAGGCGCTCGCCGCCGTGATGCGTGACTAGATCGAGGTTTTCTGGCCGATGTTGCGATCAAGGCACATGGATCTCGTCGAAAAATCCTATATCTGTCAACGTAGCACGACGATTGCGCAGCTATTTCGCCACAACTGACAGTTGACGTTACGCACGCTTCCGACGACACTCATGCCCGGGGCAGCAGGGCTGGGGCAACACCAACTCAAGCGACGGAGTAGTGACGACAACAGACAGACGAATAAATATTGTTCAAAAGCGCGACCTCGACCATGGTCTGGACAAATCATCCTGCCAATCGTGCCGCGCAAGTCGCATCTGTTGAGTTGTCGAACCCGTACCTTGAACCACGTCTCGTCGTGCTCGTACTTGAGCACGCCGATCACTAAGGGCCTAGCAGTGTCATGACCTCTCCGACGAGCGGCAGCAAAATCGAATGGTATCTCGCCCGGGATGGCCGCCAGCATGGCCCTCTCGCTGAGTCCGAGATGATGAAATTCCTGGAGCTTGGCCATCTCCGGCCCGGCGACTTGGTCTGGCGTGCCGGCTTCGTCGAATGGCGTCCAGCCTCAACCGTGTTCGACCTGTCCGCAAAAGCATCGACGGCCAGCACAGCGCAGCCCTCGGCAACAACAGCACCGGTACAGACTGCTGCTCCGGCCAACTCAACCAATGCTGAGACAACCCCGGCAGCTTCGCCCGCCGCGACTGCTGCGAGCGGTGCCGCCGCGACTTCGGTCGATAACGGGGCTAAAACCGGCATTGGGGTCAAACGGCCACTCGATACGCCGCTGCTGTCCCCTGCCCAATTGCCAGCTCGAGCGCCAACCGCCGAGCGACCAGCCCAGCCTGCACTGACCAATTCTGATGCTGCAGGTTCCGACCCGGTAGGTCAGCAGGACACGCCGGTTACGTCGCTAAACGAGCGCCTCCAGCGCGCCGCATCCGAACGGGCCGCCGGGACTGCAGATGCTGCGCCGACACCAGCTCAGCCAGCCGCTCCGGTTGCCCCGACACAGCCGCTGCACAAATCCTGGCCGACGGAACCGCAGATTGCCGCCGCAGCGGAGCCGTTCCAAAAGCCGACCCCCACCAAGTTGCATCCGCTCCCCGAAATTCGCACGCCGAATCCCGTGCCGCTGATGCCACTGGAACCGCGCAACGCTGGCGCGCCGTTGGCTGCGGCTGGTGCGGCGGCAGAAGTTCCACCGGCGGGGAAAACCAAACGGAAAAAAGTCCCTCAGCCAGAGTTGTCGATCGCGGCAAATGCCGAGCCATCGACGCGCAGCTGGGGCCGTTCGTTGGGTATCGGTACAACGTTGGCGATCATTGTCGGCGGTGGCGGTTGGCTGGCTTACACGTCAAACGGGGCCATCACATCGACCGTTAGCAAGTCAACGATCGGGGTGGCGTCGCAATCCAGCACCGCTGCACCCGCAATCGCATCCGCCAATCCGCCCGCCGCTGCGACACCTCCAGCCATCAAGGCCGCCGCAGCGGTGCTTGCAGTAGACACGGCGAGCAGGGGTACGCCATTCATCACCTCAGCCAAGACCGCCGAGCTGATCGACGCGGACTTGAAGCGGTCGCCCCTATGGCAGCTGATCGCCGGTGAGTTCCCGGAATGGCACCGCGATCGGGTCAATGAGATTGCCAAGCTGGCGGCTGAAAAACGCGATGCTGCGGCCATTTCACGGCACATCGCCGAGGCGCTCGTGTCGTTGCGACGCAAGTTCGCGGATCAGGCACTATCGGCATCGCCCGAGCGCCTACGGGCAGTGGCGGTGGCGTTCCTTGAGAACCTGCGCCAGCTGTCATCCCAGAGCACTGATGCGTGCTACGGCTTCATCTCGCAGGGCGAGACCTATCCGGCGGTGATCGACCTGATGCGCCAGGGCGACAAAACGGACGGCCTGCACAAGCAGTCGGTTGCCGTGTTCGAGGCGGTGGCTTTCGGACGTAAGACACCGCAAACCAACCTGCCGCCCCGCAAAGCCGACTACGATACGCTGGCCGCCGAGCTGACAGCGCGGGGCTGGAGCCAGAATGACCTGCAGATGTTCTCAGACGCCAAAGCGTTGGCCGCCGCGCCGCCGGAGCAGGTTTGTAAAATGGTGCAAGACTGGTTCGCCGCGCAAATCGCCATCAAGGATCCGGTCGTTCAGCTGCGTCTGCTGGTCGAAAGTCTGCGTCCGGTGGTGGCGGGTTAGGGCTGCTTATACCAGCAGACTATCCGCTCCCCTTGGCCCAAGCAAACCCCATCCTCCCGCTTTCCCGGAATCCGTTTCGAGCGAAGCTCGATTCGGATGTCCGGGATCTTTCCGGCTGAATGTGAAGCGAGATTAAGCCCCACGGCACCCGGTAAAGGCCCCGGACATCAGAACAGCGCGAGCGCTGCTCTGATTCCGGGGAGGCGGGAAACTGAAAGTGCCGTCGGTTTAGCTCGACCGTATAAGAGCTGCTTAAATCATACCGCTGGCTATTGCGGTGATTCGGGCGTATGAACGAGATGCTGCGGGGCGCGTCAGGGACTCAGATCTCTCGGGCCAATAAGATCCGCTAGGGTGCTGTTCCTGACTGGGGCCGTGGTCCCAGACATATGGCGCCCACCTTCCATGAAGGTCTCGGCGAGATCACTCCTCCCAACGGCTTCCGCGGCACCTTTCTTTTGCTAACTGCTGACCATAAAAAAAAACGCCCGCTTTCGCGGGCGTTTCAGTTTGGCATGAGCTGGTCACAGGGGAGGCCAGCTCATGCCGGGGGAAGGTTTGGCCGGGGGAAGTGTGAGGGTCACTGGGTCAGGCGGAGCGAGGTGATCTGGTTGGCAATGGTTGCAAACACACCGCGCAACTGAGCGCCATTTTCTGCGAGGAGAGCTTTGTCCGAACTCGAAGCGCAGTACTGCATGGTTGCCTTAGCGTCCGGATCATCAAGTTTGAAGCCGATGGTGTAGATCGTGATGCCGTTCGCCTTCATAGCATCGCAAGTGTCCTTGGCGAACTTCCGTGATGCAACCTCTTGGCCCCACTTTGCGCCAACGGTGTTGTACTTACCATCAGTCATCAACAATGCAATTTTACGAGTATTGTTGTCTTTATAGGCAGCTGGCTTGCTTGCTGACGGCCAAATGCTTGCCCAGTTTGGAGACAGCAAGTAGTAAGCCCAAGCAGCACCCAACTGACCTGCTGTCGAACCCTCCGCCTCAAAACTGGAAATACTGTTCTTGAGCGCCACTTTGTCGTCTGTCATGGCAACGACTTCTGCTTTTGGACAAATTCCGTTGTTTCCGTGCTGATCTTTAGCTTCGGTAGGGATCTTGAGAGAATCAAGGCCAGAAGGAAAATCGTCTGTGGCTTGGTTCGTCAGCGAAATCCGTTCAAACGTGCATTTATTGGTCCCGCGGTTGCCGTTGACGCCCTTATAGTAGGCACCAGCGTTGACACCTGAGGAGAATGGGGCAAATCCAATCCGCACCTTCTGACCCGTCGCGACGTCTGGCAGCATGATGTCGATAAAGTCGTTCGTTGCAGACTTCAGCTCAAACATTTTCGATGTCGTCGTGACCGGTCGCTTACCTGTGATGGCGTCTTCACCCATCGAACCGGTCATATCGAGCTGCATGCTGATCTCGAGGTCGGTCGACGAGAACACGGCAGTCGAGCCATTGGCAACGGTCATGAAGTCGATGCCGCCGATGGTGCCAAAGAAAGTTGGCACTTTCGCCTTGGCAACGATCTCAACTGAGCCAGCCACACGGTCGATGAAAACTGGCGGATCTTTTGGATCCATCATGCTGTAGTCGCCGCCCGTGGCCTCAAAGTTGAGTCGGAAGTACTTCCGGGTCAGGTCGATTGTTTCGGCATCGTTCAGGTTGTTCAGGCGCATGCCACGGGCACCGGCCAGAGCGGCAGAGTCGATAGCAGCGGCGATGCGGGTGTTGACCGTATAAGCGCGGGCACCGTCGATAGCGAGACCAACGCACCAGAACAACACGAACGAGGTCAGGCCGAACATGATGGCGATGGAGCCGCGCTCATCGCTTTGGAATTTTTTGAAATTGCTCAGCATCTTGATATTCCCTGATCGAGCGTTGGCTTGTTGATCAGGGCAAATGCAATGGTGATGCCGGACGCACAAACGGAACAGGCATTGGCGGAAATTGAGTATAAAATGGTGTATTGAGTGTTAAGCGGCTGTTAGACGCATCTTAATTCATCCGTCATCTCGAAAATTCAAATCGTAATTTGCATTGAACACTTTAAACACATTGCGAAAAACAAGTAAATTCGCATTCGGACACTGAAATATACTTCGAAAATCAATCTCGCAGAGCATCTATTCCGTCCAGCACATCTTGACCCTCCCGACAACTTGGCTGCACACGCCGGAATATCGACGCGGACACACGACACTGGAACGGTCCCGCCCCAAAACGACACAGCCGCCATCGCGAACGCTAGCGGCTGTGTCATCTCGGACCGGGTGGAGCTATCGGCTCTATTTGGACGTAGGTTGGGTCAAGCTTTTGCGCGACCCAACATCCACGGGAAGCGGAGCAACAACAATCAACACTGAAACCAGTGATAGCGTGGGAAGCACCACCCGTGGATGTTGGGTCGCGCATGATGGCTTGACCCAACCTATGTCCAACTAGGGGCGCGCCGCCAGAAACAGTCCAGACCTGGCTCAGAAATCCCAGCAGATGCCGCCCTTTTCCCAATCGCCGAAGCGCACGGGGTCGGGGCCGCCGCGACCACCAATTTCGGTGGGGCGGGCTTCGGCGGCGGCGTCACGCAGCCGACGGCGCTCCTCGGCTTCGGCCAGGGCGCGCTGTGCGGCGGGCGTCAACACGCGGGCAGGCAGGTCGGCATCCGCAACCGCTGGAAAAGTAACTATATTTGCAGTTTCCGCTTGATCGGCTCCGGCCAAGTTATCCCCGCCCTGTTTGGGCTGTGGTAAGGTGCTCATGGTTGTGTCTCTCAGCACTTGAGGGCCGCAATGGGGCCATGCAGACTGCGTGGTTCGTGCCTATATAACGCAAGTCGTGCCAGAATAGACTAGCCTGAACTCAAACCAGAAACGAGGAGCCAGCATGCCTAGTAACATTCTCAAGACCGGCCTGCTGCTCGCAGCTTTGACCGGTATTTTCATCGCCATGGGGTCGCTGGCCGGCGGCAAAACCGGCATGATCATCGCGTTCGTGTTGGCCTGCGTGATGAACCTCGTCACCTACTGGAAGTCGGACAGCATGGTGCTGCGCATCACCGGTGCCAAGGCAGTTGACGCGACCAATGCGCCGGAATTCTATGGCTTGGTGCAAGACTTGGCGCGCAACGCTGAGTTGCCGATGCCACGTGTCTACATCATCCAGCATGCCCAGCCGAACGCGTTCGCCACCGGCCGCAGCCCCGCACATTCGGCGGTTTGTGCCACGACAGGACTGCTGGACATGCTGTCGCGTGAGGAAGTGGCGGGCGTGATCGCCCACGAGCTTGGCCACGTGAAGAACCGCGACACGCTGATCATGACCATCGCTGCGGCGTTTGGCGGGGCGATCTCGATGTTTGCCAACATTCTGCAGCTCAGCCTGCTGTTTGGCGGCAACCGCAATTCGCGTTTTGGCATTTTCGGCACGCTGATGGCGGCGATTGCCGCGCCGTTTGCTGCCATGCTGGTGCAAATGGCGATCAGCCGGTCACGCGAGTATCAGGCCGATATCGAGGGCGCGAAGATCTGCGGCAACCCGCTGTGGCTGGCGTCGGCGCTGGAGAAGATCCAGGCTGCGGTGCGGGGCAA
The DNA here is from genome assembly GCA_043718785.1 of Hyphomicrobiaceae bacterium. Lineage (GTDB taxonomy): Bacteria > Pseudomonadota > Alphaproteobacteria > Rhizobiales > Hyphomicrobiaceae > JAYSVA01. The sequence continues at coordinate 18,050 of JAYSVA010000110.1, read as the reverse complement.
CCCCAACCAGCAGGTGCAGCAGATGCCGGCGTTGGCGCATCTGTACATCTGCAATCCGTTAGCCGGACGGGGCTGGGATAGCATTTTCAAAACCCACCCGGCGACCGAGACCCGCGTCGCCCGCCTGCGCGAGATGGCGGCCGCGATGGGCAAGACCGTTGTCGCGGGCTTCAGCCCGGGCGGGGTGTTGTTGCCGAAATCGTTCACGAATACCCAAACATCCATCGCCTCAGCGGCGACAGCAGCACAAGGTTGATCAGCAGTGCCTCCTAACGACAAGCGTTCGCCGAACCCTAATGCCAGCCCCCTCGTCAAGCAGCCAGCACCCGCGCGGCCGCTGCCGAGCGGCTACGAGGTGCGCCAGCTGGCGACGCTGCTCGTGTCCTCTGTGCTGCTCGACGGTCGCGCGCTTGATGACACGATTGCCACCGCCTTTGCCCGTGCCGATTTCCGGCAGATGGAGCCGCGCGACAAGGGCCTGGCCCGACTGATCGCCGCGACGGTGCTGCGCCGCCTCGGCCAGCTTGACGCCATCATCATGAGCTTTGTTGACCGCTCGCTGCCGATCCAGAGTGGCAACCTACGGCCGATCCTGTACAGCGCCGCAGCCCAGCTGCTGTTCCTGAAGATTGCCCCGCATGCGGTGATCAACATTGCCGTCGAACAGTGCCGCCGCGATCCGCAGGCCAATCGCTTCGATAAGCTGGCCAACGCCGTGCTGCGCAAGGTCTCGACGCTAGGGCCCGACATGCTGGTTGGCCAGAATGCGGCACAGCTCAACATTCCAGAATGGCTATGGAAGCGCTGGACCGCGACGTATGGCGAGGCGCTGGCGACCCAGATCGCCGAGGCGTCATTGCGGGAAGCGGCACTCGACGTGTCGGTGAAAATCGATCCGATCGGCTGGGCGACGCGGCTGTCCGGTCACGTGCTGCCGACCGGCTCGGTGCGGCTGCTGCCAGAAGGCCGGATCGAGAACCTGCCGGGGTTCGCTGACGGAAACTGGTGGGTGCAGGATGCCGCCGCCGCCCTGCCGGTGAAGCTGCTCGGCGACGTCAAGGGCAAGCGCGTCGCCGACCTGTGCGCGGCACCCGGCGGCAAAACGGCGGAGCTGGCGGCGCTTGGCGCTGACGTCACTGCCGTCGACATTTCGGCGGAACGGCTGATGCGGGTGCGCGACAACCTGCATCGGCTGCGGTTGGATGCCAACCTGATCGAGGGTGACGCTGCAAAGTGGTCGCCCGATGAGGAGTACGATGCCGTGCTGGTTGACGTGCCGTGCACGGCGACGGGCACGATCCGCCGCCATCCGGACATTCTGCGGCTGAAACGCCAGGATGACGTGCGCAAAATCGGCGAGGTGCAGACCCATCTGCTGCGCAACGCCATGCGGATCGTCAAACCCGGTGGCCTCGTGGTGTTCTGCTCGTGCTCGCTGGAGCCCGAAGAAGGGCCAGAGCAGATCGCCCGCTTGCTCGCCGACACGCCCGGCATCGTCCGTGTGCCGGTGACCGCCGCCGAGCTGGGCGGTAGCACAGCAAGTGACTGGATCACCGCTGATGGCGATTTGCGGACGCTGCCGCATCACATGCCGAACGAAAACCCGGATTTATCCGGTATGGACGGCTTCTTCGCGGCGCGGCTGAAGTGGCTGGATTAGCGGTCCAGCCGCCTCACGGTACTAACAAAGACGGCAACGGCTCGCGCTGGATCTGCTGGACCGCCAGGGGTAGCAGCCGTTCCATGTGCTGCGCTAGTTCAGCGTCCGGCACAGCGAGGTTGCAGCGAGCGAAATCGGCGCTGATTTTGTGCAGGACTGCCGTGTCACCGGACTTGGCCAACCCTGCCTTGCAGACCGCAGCCACGTAGTCGTTGGCGGCTTGCCCGGTCAGTACCATCTCCGCCGCCGCCCAACGGCCCATCAGTTTGTTGCGCCGGGCCCGACACAAAAACTGCAGGTTTTCGTCATGGGCAAACTTGGTCTCAAAAGCCTTTTCGCGATCATCGAATGTGCTCATCGAACGCACTCCACTGCTCAGATTTCGATGTATGTGGGGATGCGCTATCGTTAATGCCAGTCCTAGGAGTCGGCTAGATCTGAACTCCGATCAGTCTCTCCCCTGCTTAGACCAACGGCCTAATCGTTGACCCTTTGCCCCAAACAAAACCCATCCTCCCGCTTTCCCGGAATCCGTTTCGAGCGAAGCTCGATCCGGATGTCCGGGATCTTTCCGGCTCAATGTGAGGCGAGATTTAGCCCCACGGCACTTGGTAAAGACCCCGGAATCAGAACAGCGCGTGCGCTGATCTGATTCCGGGGAGGCGGGAAAATGAAAGGTTCGTCAGTTTGGTTCGATGGTATCACTCCGCCGGGTGCGCTTGGCCTAGTCCGGCCAGCACGCCGGGTTGCTGCTGGAAGCGCCAGCGGATGACTAGCGCCACGGCGAGAATGATCAGGCCGTTGATGGTTAACGTTGGGCCGAGGCCGATGCGTTCGGCGACCGCGCCGGTCAGAAGGTTGCCGACAGGCGCCATCCCCTGGAACGCCATCGCGTAGAGGCCGATCACCCGGCCGCGCCAGGCATCGGGCACGGACTGCTGCAGCAGGACGTTGGTGGAATTCGCGCAACAGACGACAGCACCGCCAATCACGACCATCAGCAGCATGCCCAACGGCAGATAACGGGTCGAGGCCACAGCGACCAGCGCCGCCCCCAACACTGCCGGGGCCATTTTGACGGCGTGGATCTGCATCGCTGCATTCTTCTGCATCGACAGGAACCCGGCGGCGAGCACGGCCCCTAACCCGGACATGCTGAGCAACGCTCCGACCGTTCCAGCCCCGCTATTTTGCAGGGGACCACCGAAGAACGTGGTCGCAATTGACGGCATGAGATGGACATAGGGCACCGCAAACAGACCGACCGTCACTACAATTGGCAGCAGCAGCCGCACGGGCGGTAAACTGGTCAGATGCTGAAACGACGACAACACCCCCTGATCCGCCGACGTACCCGAGACTTTGCGCGGCTTGTCCGGCAGCTTCATCGCAACCAGCGCCACGATGATCGCCGCGTACGTCAGCGCATTGATGAGAAAGCACCAGGTTTCCGAGACATAGATCAGCATGAACCCGGCGATGGCAGGGCCGATCATCCGGCCGCTGTTGAACAACGTCGCCGACAGCGCCAGGGCGCTCGGCATGAGTGAGCGGTCATCGACGATCTCGCTCAGCAGCGATTGCCGCGTCGGCATTTCGAAGGCGTTGAGGATGCCGGCAATTCCCGCAATCACCAGATAGATGCGGATATCGGTGACGCCGTTGGCCGACAGCAGCGCCAGGGTCAGCGCGCAAACTGCGAGTGCCGCGTCGATGGCGATGAGCAGCTTCAGCCGTGGCATCCGGTCCACGATCTGGCCCGTGACTGGCCCCAGTAGCAGAAACGGGATGGTTTGGATGAAGCCGCTCAAGCCCAGCAGAAACACTGACCCGGACAGCCGGAATATGAGCCAGGATAGCGCCACCTGCTGGACCCACCCACCCAGCACCGAAATGCCGTGTCCGACGGCGTACTGCCGCATTCGTGGCTTCGCCAGCGCTGGCGGCAAATAGTGTAGAATGCCCGCCACGCGGTGTTCCCCCAAGACTCAGTTCAGGGCAGCTTAGGCGGCACACGTACCCGCAACAATGCGCCGGATACGCCCGCGCGACATGCCAAGGTTGCAAAACCGGGCTGCGCCGACGGTCGCCTAGGACGCATCGCCGCAAATCAACCACCGAATCGTGATTGGCATTTGAGCGGGCGTTGCCCACATGAACATTGCCGATGATCTGATTTGCCGGAGACTATTGTGCCAAATCGCCGAAACCAATTGCTGAGCGCTGCAGCGCTGCTGCTAGCATCGACCCTGCCCGCCGTCGCACAGGGCGTCGCGACGCCATGGGTTGACGGCTATAACTCGAAAACGCGGCTGCTGGCGGCGACGTTCGACACAGCCAAGCCGATGGTCAATGCTGGCATAGAAATCTCTATGGCACCGGGCTGGAAGACGTATTGGCGCAACCCTGGCGATGCCGGCGGGGTGCCACCGCACGTCGATTGGGCTGCCTCCACCAACGTTGCCGCCGTCAAACTGCTGTTCCCGGCACCGATCCGCCTGAAAGACGCGAGCGGCGACAGCATCGGTTATAAATCATCGGTGGTATTCCCGCTTGAGGTCACGCCGAAAGACGCGAGCCAACCGGTCGATTTGAAACTCGCCCTCGAGTTCGGAGTGTGTCGCGAAATCTGCATACCAGCGGAAGCCAAGTTGAACCTCAGCGTGCCCGTTTCAGGCAATGTCGGGAGGGATCGCGCGGTATTCGAGACGCTCATGGCAACCCATGCCGCTGTGCCACGCAAGGCGGCCGACCGTCGCCCAACCGACCCAGAGCTGAAGTCCGTCACCGCAACATTGACGGGCGATAAGCCCAACATTGTCATCGAAGCGGCGTTCCCGGGCGGCACGACCGGCGCCGACCTATTTCTTGAAGCCTCCGACGGCGTGTTTGTGCCGATGCCAGCCGCCAAGGCCCAGATCACCGGCACGATTGCCCGGTTCACCGTCGATCTCAGCACTGGCGTTGAACCTCGCGAGTTGAAGGGCCGCACGCTCACGTTAACTTTCGTCAGCCAGACCGGCGCGTCCGAAGCAACGCACAAGCTAGCGCCGTAGCGTCGGCTTCACTTGCAAACTTTACGCACCATCACCGGCAGACTGACATTGCACTGATTGCCAGCGCCGCAGAACATCTTGTCGATCTTCGAATACGAGACGATGGCGGTGCCGGTGGCGCATTTGACAACAAGTTCCTGGACCGGACCCAAATCCGTGATGGCTTCGACGCGGGCACGGTCGGCGTTGACTATGGGACGGGCGTTGAACGACGGATACTGAACGTAGGGCGCCGTTGACGTGGCGATGGAAAGACCGATTGCGATGAGTGACATGTGCGCCTCCTGATGATGGTGGTCGGCGCATCGTCTATATCGTTATGACTGGTGCGCTCGCCTGCAACATCAGAAGCAAGATCTCTGCCAACTACACGCGGAGCGTGAGCTAACGCCCCTAATACAACTGTTCACGTTGTATTCAGTCCGGCGTTACGTGCTGCTCTCGCGCACCAAAACCCTCAGCACCTGCCGCCAGCCCCGGGCAAACAGGCTTTCACGCTGCCCCTGCAAAAGCACCAGGCCACGCATCATCATGACTGGACGCACCACATCGGGGTGCGCCTGCATTACGGCCATGTATTGGGCCGCTGTCGGCACCAAGCGTTGTCTCGAATCAGGCTGGACGGCGATGCGTCCGCCGTGCGGCTGTGCCAGATCGGGCAGCTCGATGACCGCCGCGCCTGCGAGTGCAATCGTCGCCAGGGTGACAGTGGCCGCAGAACTGGACGCATCATCGGGAATGAACCGCCCTACGGCTCCGGCCTGCACCCGCCACAAATCGGATTCGCCGATATATCCGAGCGCTGACGTTGCCGTGCTTTCGATAATCGTCGCAATCGGCTCCTTGGCGGCAATCCATCGGCCCGGCGCCAGCTGGGTGTTAAACTCGACCACCTCGCCGCCACGCTGCGCCCGCACCTCCAACTCATTCTGTTCTTTGAGCAGACCAATCTGTCGGATTACCAACGTCGCTAGCTCGCTTTCCAGCACTAGGTTGTCTTCGCGATCAGCATCATCGGCGCCGCGTCTTGCCATCCGCGCGCGTATCGCCGCCAGCCGCATGCGTACAATGTTGAGTTCGTGTCCCAGATCAGGCGCTTCAAGTTGCAGCAGCAGTGTCCCTGCCTCAACCCGCTGCCCCGGCACGACATGGACACTGACGACCTTGGCGGAGCGCGGCGGAAACACCCGCGTCATGTCCCGGGCTTCGATGACAGCTGGCACATAGACGGTGCCGGACCACGGCACGACGAACGCCGCGATCATGATTATGGCCCCTGCACTGGTGATCAATATACGTCGGCTGTTGCGAATGGTCGCGCGCATGGTCCACCATACCTTGATTTCAGCCAGGATTGGCCGGATGATGAAATACCCAATCTCGAATGCGAACAGCGCAACGCCGAGCAGTTTGAAAAAATAAGCGTAGACGATCAACGCAATGCCAGTGAACAAAATTAGCCGATATATCCAGGTTGCCCAGGCATATGCCACGAGCCACCAGGTCATCGTTGGCGTAAAATTCTCCGGACAGTGCACACGTGGCCGGAACAGCCATTCCCGCAGTTTCCACTGCCCGAGTACAAATGCGCGCGACTGCAGATTATCAACCCGGACAATATCAGCCAGGATGTAGTAGCCATCAAACCGCATCAGCGGATTGAGATTGACGAGTACGCTCATCATCCAACTCGTCGTCGCGATTAGGAACATAATATTGCGGGCAACGCCTTCGACCATAAATACCCACAGGATCGTCGCTATGATAGCTAACCCGAGTTCGACGATGACACCGGCGGCATCGATCAGCAGCCGCTGACGCCGATCCACCAGCCGCCACGCGTCGGTGACGTCGGTGTACAGCATCGGTGCCATCATCATCACGGCGATGCCCATCGTCGGCACACGCACCCCGTATCGCACCGCTGTGTAGGCGTGGCCGAGTTCGTGGAACACCTTAACGCCAAACAGTGTGCCAGCGAACAGCCACGCTCCCTCGGCCGTCATCAGGCCGCGAAAATCAGCCATGAACACATCGAGCCGCCGCGACACCAGATAGAGCCCGAGCAACGCCAGCACCAGCATCACCCCCGCCATCGGGCGCGTATAAAGCGGCGACACCAGCCACATGGTCCGACCGAGGAATGGTTCCGGTTTGAACAGCGGCCAGCGCAGGAACAGATAGTTGTGCACCAGCGTCATGACGACGCCGTGCTTCGACGCTGTGTTGGCCGCGCTCAGATCCCGCCACCCCTGGCGAGGGCCGTCGATCGTCAACCTGTTGTTCTGGAGAAACTGACCGAGTGCTGCCACCTCATCCGCCTGAAATGTCAGCCCGAAGCGTTGCTGCACCGTCTCACTCAGCGACACTGCCGAACCAGCGTCGCGCCAAACTGACAGCACCAGAAACGCCGCCTGGTCGATCTGAATGTAGCGATGCTGCAGGCCGTCGTAGATCAGCCAGGTGGGCTCACCTGTTGATGTCGCCGCTCCTTCCCGCAACACCAGATCTTCGCGCAAACGTGGCAGCGGCGGCGCGTCTGCTGGTCTTGGTGCAGCGGCGGACATCACAACCCGGTCCACTGACGAAGTGCTGCAATCGGGCGGCGGAACAGAGCAAAGCCGAGTGGCACGTCGGCACCGTACAGCTGCGCCGTTCCCCGGATGCCGAGGCGCGGCAGCGGCGCATCCCCCTGCGACTTAAGCTGCGCTATAACACGGAACGCGAGCACGCCAGTTTCGCGCATTTTCGCTTGATAGTCCGCACGCAGCACCACAGCTTCTATCGGATGCAGCGGGTCAGAATCGAGAAACGTTTTAACGCGCGCGCCAGGCTTCAAGACAATCGCATCAGCAACCGGCACGTCAATGCGAACCTCCAGCTGATTTGGATCGGCAATTTCCATGATGCGCTCGCCAGTGGCGACCGGACGGCCACTTAAATCACGCTTGTCGCCGAATACCGCAACACCAGCTTGCGGGGCCGTAATCACAGTGCGGCTCATTAACTCGCGGGCGAAATTACGCTCGGCTGTTTTTACCGCCAACTCAGCCCGCGCGATGCCGAGTTCATGCCGACCGCGGACATCACCAAATGCCAACAGCATGGTTTTCTTGACCCGTGCATCCGCCACTTGCATTTCACGCTCGGCCACAGCCGCGCGATTGCGCAATTGCGTATCGACAAGGCGCACCAGTGGCTGACCAATGACAACCGCTGAATTCGACGATACCAGAATATCGTCGATGACGCCGTCAATTGGCGCGGTGACCAACACTTGATCGCGACCGGCAATTTCCAGCGGCGCCAGCGCCGTCAGCGATACCGGCAGCAAACCAATTAGCAAGCCGAGTGCTGCCGATAGCGCCGCCAGCCGCTTATTGAAGGCGAACCTACTCTCCAAGGATTTACCACTGGCAATCCAGCTCCAGGCATGTGCGAATGTTCCCGACAGCCGCTTCGCCAGCACTAGGTCGTTTTCGCCCCAGGGCTCGGAACGCACCAACAGCACACCGCCCAGCATGCCCCCGGCGCGGCCTGCCACCGGGATCCAGAGGGCATCTCGCAGCGGATAGGCGTTTGCGGTCTCATCGCTGGCATCTGCATAAGCGTGGATTTGGAACTCACACGACGCCTCCAAGCCCACATCGGTGCCGAGGCGCGCAATCGTGCGCTCCAGCCATTGCACCAATGGCGCGCTGCGGTCGACGGATGGCACGCCGGTGGCCGCCGTCACGGCAAACGAACCATCACGCCGCTTGGTCATGACAAATATCTGCTGCGCCCTGATGATCAGCCGGGTCTCGTTGGCCATCACCAGCTGCAACTCGCCGAGAGTTTTGACGTCGCGCGTCAGCCCCTCCAGCCGCAGCAACTGCAGCGCGTTATTGATCTCAGGACGGGTAACGCCCGGCCCGACTTGCGCTGGCAGCGACATCGGCGGTGGTGCACTCTTCGTGGTTTGCGGTTGCATCATGATTATCCGCCCGACTTGCTGAATTCCGCCGTTCCACTCATCCCGGACAGGATCGCCAGGGTGGGTTGGTCGAACGCCGCAACGATCTTGATCGTCTGACTGATCGGATCAACAGACGCACCGATGCGCTTGACGCGCGCGCGATGCACCGTTCCCGTCTCATCAACCGAGAATGTCAGCGGCACATCCACTGACAGCCAGCGCACCCAGTCCGACGGCACCACCAGATCGATTTCCAGATTGCCGTCAGCCACAATGCCGATGAACGGCTTACCTGGCTGCGGCGTTTCGAACGCATGCAGACTGAGCTCCAGCACTCGCCCGTCATAAGGCGCGATCACCCAGCACTGATCAAGCCGGACGCGCAACGCTTCGGCCTCCGCCGCCGCCTTGACCACCCGCGACATCGACACATCGAAATCATGCCGCCCAACCGCCTGCACTTTCTGCAGCACGCGGTTGTTATCCAGCGTCAACTTCATTTCGTGATGCTGCGCCTCGGCTGCCGCCAGCTCCGCGCGCGGACGTCGACAATCAAATTCAATCAGCGCATCGCCTTTCTTGAACCGCTCGCCTTCCATGAACGCGACGCGGGCGACCCGCATTGTCAATTCGGTTGAGATCATCGCTGTTTCGACGGCACGAATGATGCCGCGGATCGGCTCTTTGACGCCGTCTTTGCTGGTAATTTGCACCCCAGATTGGGCCAATGCAGCGCCAATTTGCCAATTTCCAGCACTCACCGCGCTCACAAACCAAAGGCAGGATGCAATGTGCCACCCACGCCTCCGGTTAGCGCTGCGCCAATTTAATCTTGCCATGACCACTGAAATCCCCTCGCTCGAGCCAAAGCCCTTTGATTTGCGCAGTTAACGCTTTGACGCTGAGACTGGTGTCGATGTCGGCCGCATAAGGGTCCAATCCCATCGAGGCAAAAACGTTGGCAAAAGCATTCTGAGCCCCGGCGAAGGCGACATCGCGTTTGGCTTCGGCGACCAGGGAGTTCATCTCTTCGCGGACCAGCGTCTGTTCGCTGATGCGCTCGGCCGAGGCCTCGGTCCGCATCTGGCGAACCAATCGATCCTGCACGTCGAAGTAGTTGCGTGCCGTCACCAACTCTGCGGCAACGTGGGCATAGCGGATGCGACTGACGTGGACTTGCGTCATCACGGCCATGGTCAGCGCCAATGCCCGGGCTTGCAGCAGATCATCCTGTGCCGCCACGACGTCTTTGCGATGCGGATATTGGAATACCTTGACGAGATTGAAGCTAGTTTTGGCGCCCCAACCCACCCAGCGATTATGGTCAAGGTATTTGTTGGTATCGTAATTGCCGCCACCGTAAAGCTGAATGCCCGGCAATAGTTCGAGCAAGGCGGCGTGAGCTTCCCGCTCGTTTATGCGACGCTGATAGGCAATATCACGCAGCTCGGGCCGATTGAGTAGAGCCATGGCCGTCATCTCGCGCTCGTCAACCGAGATCGACGGTGCTTTCGAATTGATTTCGTCGCCGGACAGCGAAAAATTCGTTCCCGGCGCTACATTCATCAAAGCCGCTAGTTGAGTTTTAGCCACACTAAGCTCGCGCCGTAGCTCTTGTGCCGTCCGTTGAATTTCGATCAATTCACGTTCGTACGTGAGGCCGGTAATGGGCGAAGCATCCTTGTCGTCAAACAGTGCCTTGGCACCTGCCAGGGCCTTCTTGGTCCGCCCCTCAAGTTGCACCAACTTCTTGACCATCCGGTCGGCACTCACCGCTCGCCAATAGGAGGTTCGGACATCCTCGATGACGCGTTGGATCACGCGCCGACGAGCTTCCTCAGCGATCAGCACTTTGTCTGCTGATTGCTGCGCCCGAATGTAGCTCAGACCGAAGTCCAAGATGTTCCAACTGAATGTCATGTCTGACACCAGCACGCGTTTTTCCTGCGACGTGTGACGGGGCCCCGTCTCAGCACCGGTCGTCAGATTGCGCTCTCCGCTGGCAACGTAGCTATCGCGAGCGGTATACCCAGAATTGACCACCGCATTCGGCAGCAGGTTATAATGCGACATCGTCAATTCAGCGGTGCGCAATGATTGCTGCATCTGCTCGACTTTATAGTCGAGGTTGTACTTTAGCGCCCGCGCCATCGCCTCGTGCAGCGAAATGGCACTGGTTATCGGTTCTTGATTAGCGGTCACGCGCGCAGCGTTGCTATCAGCCAGCGTCTGAATTTCCATTAGCCGCAGCGGTTCCGGGCTAATCGAGCAGCCGGCCAGGGCGACAGAGGCCAGCAAGGCAAGCGCAGATGTGAGGGTGAGACGATGAAACATGGGACACCTTTGGATCGAGCTGAATGGAACTTGGACACGATCCCGCTGGCAGCGGCGAGGAGGTACGCGCCGCATAAGTTAGGATCAACAAATTGGACTTCGAACTTACTTGGCCATTGCTGCTTTCTCTGTGAGAAAGCGAGCGCGCTCAGACAGCACAGTGCGGTTGCCGTACGATGTCTTCAGATGGCCTGCGAGTTGCTTGACGCCAAGCGCATGATTGACATCACCAGCCTGCAAATCGAGCCCCAGCGACACATAGATGTTGGCCGCAGCGTTCTGCACATTGGCATAGGCGATATCACGCCGGACCTCTGCCAGCAGAGCGTTCATTTCTTCCCGGATCAGCGTTTGCTCTCCGACCGAGCCAACCTTCACCTGCGCTCTGATCTGCTCAACGAGTTTGGCCTGCACGGCACGGAAGCGCTGCGCCGTTTCCAACTCCTCAACGAAGTGGCGATAACGGATTCGGCTCACGTAGACCTGCGTCATCACCACCATCGTGGCCGCCAGCGATTTTTGATCGAGCACACCGTCCTGCATTTCAATAGCGGTGCGGCGGGCAGGCAGCGAGACCACCTTCATCAGATTGAAAGCAGCACTTGCGCCCATCATCACCCAATGCTCATTAAGCAGAAAACTGTTGCTGTCTTCGTTAGCACTGGCATACAGCCGCAAGCCCGGCAGCAACTCGAGCAACGCCGCTGTCGCTTCTCGTTCATTGATCCGCCGTTGATAGGCGATCTCCCGCAGCTCTGGCCGGTTGAACAAGGCCTCCGCCACCATCTCGCTGGCGCTCATCGTCATCAACGCAGGCAAGGTGCGGTCGTCCTGCTCGGCGAGGCTGAATTCGACACCTGGCGCCACGTCGACCAAAGCGGCTAACTGCGCCTTGGCGAGTTTGAGTTCACGCTGCAGCTGCTCAACCTTGACCCGGATTTGGACGAGCTCACGCTCATAGGTCAGTGCAGTGATCGGCGACGACGCTCCCTCAACACCCTGCAACCTGGCATTGCTGATCGCCCGATCCAGACGCCCGTCGAGCTGACGCAGCTTTCTGACCATCCGGTCAGCACTGACCGCCCGCCAATAGGCGGTTCGCGTGTCCTCAAGAATGCGATGGATAACTTTGCGTTTGCCCGCCTCGGCGATCAAATACTTGTCGGATGCTTGCTGAGCCCGTGCATAAGACAACGCGAAATCGAGGATGTTCCAGCTGAAGGTGATGTCGGCCGTGCGCAAGTCCTTATCGCTCGCCGTGACCTGTGGCGGGGTCTCCCTACCCGTCGACGGATCAAGGCGTGCCGAAGACACATAACTGTCCCGACCCGACCATCCCGCATTGGCAACAAGCTTAGGCAGCATATCGGCAGACGCTAGCGCCGCCTCAGCACCACGCAACGACTGCTGCATCATCTCGACCCGGTAGTCGAGATTGTATTTCAGAGCCCGCGCCATAGCATCGTATAAGGTCAGAGCGCCGCTGATCGGCTCCTGATTGGCTGTTACCTGACCAGCTTGGAGGCCGGCCAAATGGCTAATTTGCGCTTCCGTCAGCCGCGACGGCGCGATGGTGCACCCCGCCAGCGATGCGACTGTCAACGTCGCCAGCAATCCGTACTGCAGTGTATTCATTCGAAGGCGCCCCAATTGTTTACGCAAGACAACATGGCCGCATCGACTATCGACACTTGCACGAGCAAGCGAAGTGCGGTTGACGCACATACTAACTGATTCGCATATTTTGTAACACCATTTTTCCACACCTTATCCACAGAAATATGTTTTTCGATTGGGCTAGATGTGCTTTTTTAGCAATTTTTGTTGAAGCTTTCAAACTCTTAATGTCTATTTTTCTCGGATTTGCGGGAAATTTTTTGCCTCATCACCCGACGCGAGCGAGACAGCTTTTGACAACTTTATAGCGTTTAATCCTACCAAATAGCGTCTTCGTTAAATGATTAGTTACTTTGAGTTACTATAACTTGCTCTCAGTCATCACCTGTTCAGAGAGAGCCCGGACCATGTCAAATTCCAGCAACTCGAAGTCGTCGCCAACCCAGGTCGCCTCACCGGCCCATACCCGCCTCAGCAGTTTGCAGTTGCGGGCCGGAACCTCGTACCGGACGCTGGAACAACGCATGGTGTTTGACGCTGCCATGGGGGCCACACTGACCCAGGCCGCAGAGCAAGACACCAACACTCACGCTGAAGTCACGACGACCGCGCTGGCCGAGATGGATCAGCACGCCCTGGTGGCTGCGCTGACCCAGCAGTTCACTTCGGTCGCTGTCACCGACACCACGTTTCAATCATCACCAAGCGCCATCGATCAGCTTGCTGCGCACTTGACCATCTCGGCGAAATTCCTGGTTGAGACGCCAGTGATGGAACCGCGCAGCCAAGTGGTCGACAAAGTTGGCGCGACCCCGATCTGCATCATGGAACCGGAACGCGCGACGACCAAAGACGACCCAGCCTACCTGCCGCTAACTGCGTCAATGCCGACCACCAGCTCCATCGTGTTCGTTGATTCCCGCGTGGCCGACGCCGCACAGATCATCGCGCATGCACCGGTTGGCAGTGAGATTGTGCTGATCGATGCCCGCAGCGGTGGCCTTGAGCAGATCGCCGCTTACCTTGCCAATCGGAGCAATGTCGACGCCATTCACATCATCTCGCATGGCAGCAGCGGCGCGCTTGAATTCGGCCAGGACGACATCACCGGCGTAACACTGGCGTCCCATCAAGCGGCCCTCGCCGCAATCGGCCAAGCTCTCAGCGCGGACGGCGACATCCTGCTCTACGGCTGCGACGTGGCCCAAGGCGAGGCCGGGCAATCGTTCGTTGACGCGCTTGCCAAGGCAACTGGTGCCGACGTGGCGGCATCAACCGACGAAACCGGCGCTGCAGCCTATGGCGGGAACTGGAGCCTCGAGCTTCGCACCGGTCTGATTGAAGCAGGCCTGATCAATGCGCCAGAATGGAACGGCCTGCTGGCACCGCTGATCATTTCGACAACCGCCGCGCCCACCGTGACCGGGGCCACCGGTAACAACGCTACCACCGGCTTCCTGGAAGGCGGCGTCGGCTTTTCGGGTCTTTGGACGGCAGCCGGTACCGTTGGCGGCACCACCGTTGACATCCGCGCCACCGTCATTAGCCTGACGGGCAGTACCGTGTCGTTCTTCACCCAAGGCGACGATCTTTCGATTGTGCTCAACGGCGGCGCGACGATGACGATCAAATGGGAAATGTTCGCTACTGGCACCAACCAGACCATCGTCGCAGTCGGCACGCCGAATTTCCAAATCACTGACATTGACGGCGTTGGTGGCACACCCAACACTCGTGAAACCGTGCGCCCGCAATTGAACGGCCTGACTGCGTACACGGTCGACAGCCCGACCAATCTTGTTGCCACCACATCAGTCAGCGGTGTGCAGGTTTCCGGCACACAGAACCAGAACAACGAAGCCACATCGCTAACCGCATTCACCTGGCAAAACGTCTCGAACTGGACCGTCAGCTACACGCTGAACCCCGCCGCCGGATTTGCCAACGCTGTGTTCCGCCATGACGGCGATGGTGACTTCAGATTCGTCGCCGCCAACACTGTTAGCCTGCTCACGCTCGATCTTGACGCTAACAACTCGGCTGCCACAGGCACCGCCTATCAGGCCACCTTCATCGAGAATGGCAGCGCCATTGCTGTCGTCGATAGCGACAGCCTGATCGCGCAGAACGCAGTACTTGGCCCCAATCTGGGCAGCGCCACGGTCGTACTGACCAACGCACAGGCGGGCGATAGCCTGATGGTTGGCGCGCTGCCAACAGGCATCACCGGCACTGTCGATACCAGCGTCGCTGGCCGGATCACCGTCACCCTCACTGGGTCTGCCACCACTGCCGACTATCAGGCGGCACTCGAGGCCGTCACATTTGCCAACAACTCCGAGAACCCTGCCGTCACGGACCGCATCATTGAAACCTTCGTCATGAATACTGCGTTTGGCACCACCAGCAACACTGCAATCTCGACTATTCACGTCACCGCCATCAACGACCTGCCAACCACCACGGGCGACACCGGCTTCGGCATTACCAGCACACCCATTATTGTTAGCGTGTTGAGCAATGATGCTGATATCGATGGCACGCTGGTGCCAGCCTCCGTGCAGATCGTCGGGACGCCCGGCGCAGGACAACCGCTGATCGTGCCCGGCCAGGGTACGTGGTCGGTGAACACCACCACCGGTGAGATCACGTTCACGCCGCTGCTTGGCTTCGCTGGCACCCCAACACCCATCGAATACACCGTTGCCGACAATCTCGGAGGCCGTTCGGCACCCGCCAGCGTCAGCATTACGGTAATGTCAGTCTCCAGCATTCCGCACCTCGATTTGAGCGGTGCAACACCCAGGGATGGCGGCTTTCTTTACGGCCACAACGGCACCGGCTTCAACCCGAGCTGGGTACCCGGCGGCCGATTGGCATCCGTCACGCCAGCGTCAGGCGGTGCAGGGCTGAGCTACACCAACGACAACGCCAACGGCTACGTGTCAGGCGTCGCCAGCACTACTCTCAACCAAGCAATTGCACAAAACGAGTATGTAACGAACTCCTTCACAACCTTGGGCACGATGCCCGAGACCTGGATCGAGTACACAGCCAAGCGAATCGCCAGCGGCAATTTCAGCTATGCTGTTGCGATCTCGACTGATGGTTTCCAGACCGCTACGCTGCTATCGAAAGACGTGCCGTCCAACAGTGGCCCGGTTTATGACGGTAACTCGAACTATGTGCTGGCAGAGGCCGCGGACTTCCAGTTGCAGCCTGGCACGACCTACGAAATGCGCGTGTACTTCTACGCCGTTTCTGGTGGCACCGCGACCACTGTAACCTGGGATGACAACTATACGCTGTTCGCGAACGACCCCATCAACTACGAAAACACGTTCACGGAAAATGGATCGGCCGTCACCATCTCGTCACCCACGGTGCAGATCGAAGACTCGATTGATGCCAACATGCAGTCGGGCCTGATCACGCTCACCAACAAGCAGGCCTCAGACCGCTTGCTGGTCAATGGCGTGGCGGTGACAACGGGCTCCACTGGCGTCATCGGCGGTGTCACCTACACCGTCACCGAAACGGCTGGCACCATCGATATCGTCCTGTCCGGCTCTGCCAGCAAAGCGGCCTACCAGAACGCCATCAAAGCCATCACCTTCGCCAACACGAGTGACGACCCGGCAACCGTCGATCGCATTATTCATGCGACCGTCAATGACGGTCTGACGGATTCGGCCGTTGCCGTCTCCACGATCCACGTCATCCCCCTCAATGATGCGCCGGTTGTGATCAATCCACTGGCACCAGGAACACCTCCGGCTGATCCGCTGCACGTCGTACCGGCGCAGGCGGTCAGCGATGGCGCGGCGATTACACCGCTTAACGTCACCAGCTACTTCGCAGATCCGGATCACGCCACGCGGACCCTGTCGGTCGACACCGCAGCGCTGCCACCCGGCCTCACGTTCGACGCAGCGACGGGCACGTTCTCGGGCACACCGACGGCGGTTGCCAGCCAAGGCCGCACGGGCAGCGATCCACTGGGCACCTATCAGGTCGCCGTCACCGCGACAGATCCGCTCGGCGCAGCGGTTACCACATACGTCACGTTCAACGTCGGCAACGTCGTGCCAGTGGCTGAACCCGACGCCCGCACCACCAACGAAAATGCGGTATCGATCACTGGCAACGTGCTGACCAACGACCGTGACGGGGGCGGCGATGCGGACGCACTGCTTGTTGCATCCGCGATCAATTCTGCCAGCGGCGCAATCGCTATCGGCACGGAAGTGACGCTGCCGTCCGGTGCCAAACTGACACTGAACAGCAACGGCACGTACACCTACAAGCCGAACAACGCCTTCAACTATCTGGCCCAGGACGAAACAGCCACCGACACGTTCAATTACAGCGTCTCGGATGGCCAGGGCGGCATCGCCACTGCGACCGTGACGATCACCGTTGATGGCCGTAACGACGCCCCGCAAGCAGGCGTGCTGCCAGCAGTGGCCGCACAGGACGGCGATCCGGTCAACCTGAACCTCGGTAGCCTGTTCACTGACCCGGACACGACGAACGTCCTCACGTTCACTGTCACGGGATTGCCTAATGGCCTGACCTTTGACCCCGCCACCGGGCTCGTCACCGGCACCTTGCCGAACGACGCCTCTCAGCTCGGCATTGCCCCGACACTGAACGGCTCGAGGTATCTGATCTCAGTCGCCTGTTCAGATGGTGCCAGCGAAATCACGCGCTCGTTCTACTACACCGTCACCAACCCGGCCCCGATCGGTCGTGCCGACGCCAACAGCGTCGGCGAAGATGGCCCACCCGCTACCGGCAATGTTATAAACGGCAGTGCACTGGGTCCAGTGGCCAGCGGCCAAGACAGCGACGGCAGCAACGATTCCGATCCGCTGACACTGGTATCGGCGACAAACAGCGCTGGTGCCCCAATCAGCATCGGCACCGCTGTGACGTTGCCATCTGGCGCGACGCTGACCCTCAACGCAGATGGTAGCTACACGTACAACCCAGGCAACGTATTCAACGGCCTGGAACTCAACGAAACCGCCAGCGAAACGTTCAGCTATACCATCTCCGATGGTCAGGGACGCTCAGCAACGGCGACCGTGACGATTACGATTGTTGGCGCCAATGACGGGCCCGTTGTCATCAACCCGCAGAACCCTGGCACGTCGGCTAATCCAAACCCGGCCACCGATCCGCTCAACATCATTCCGGATGTCGTGACGACGGATGGCACGCCACTCGCCCCAATCAACGTTGCGGATTTTGTCCGCGATGCCGATGGCGAACCATTGATTTACGCGCTGAACCCAGCCACAACTCCGGCCTGGGTGGTGATCAATCCAACCACTGGCCAGATCACCGGCACGCCACCAGCCGACGCCTCACAGCTGACCAACAGCGGCTTGCCTGGCGTCTATCTGCTAACGATCACCGC
>JAYSVA010000109.1:0-9864 GCA_043718785.1 Hyphomicrobiaceae bacterium | reverse complement strand
GGCGGGTCGTGCCCTCGCGGCAGACGTGCAATCCGGGATCGGAGTAGCAGGCAATCACGAATGCGTCCGATGAGGTGTCGGCTTCGACGAGCCGCCGTAACGGCAGAGCGACACCATCACTATCGGCTTGGGTTTCGATGCCGAACGGCCCCTCTTTCAGGGTGACACAGACGATCTCAGGCCCACCCGCGAAAGCCAACGGTCGCAGGGCCGCGTCAACGCCCTTGGTGACAACGTCGTTGGAGTTGGGATTGATCACCAGGATCTTGCGGGGGCGGTCCATTTAGTGCTCCTCTAGGTCATAGCCACTGTGAGCCAACTGAACGGCCAATGTCTAGCGACCTGCGAACCGCGACACCAGGACTGTAAGTCACCATGACAGCACCACTCTACGACACCGTGATCCGTGGCGGCACCGTTGGCACCTCAGCTGGCACCATGCGCGCTGACGTCGCCATAGCCGGCGAGACCATCGTCGCGATGGGCACGCAGCTGCCACCCGGGCAACAGGAGATTGATGCGCGCGGCCAGTTGGTTCTGCCTGGCGGAATTGATACGCACGCGCACATCGAGCAACTTTCGGCGGCCGGAATCATGAATGCCGACACGTGGGAAAGCGCCACAGCGTCAGCCGCTTACGGTGGCACGACAACGGTACTGGCGTTCGCCGCTCAGCACGTCGGGATGGAACTGCCGAAAGTTGTTGCCGATTATTCAGCGCTCGCCGCCCGTGGCGCCGTGATCGACTACGCGTTCCATCTGATTATTGCCGATCCGACATCCGCGACGATCTCGGAGCATCTTCCCGCCCTGATCAAACAGGGCCATGCGTCGGTCAAAGTATTCATGACCTATGACCGTTTGCGGGTCGAGGACGAGGGCGTGATGGATGTCCTGATGACCGCCCGCGAGAACCAGGCGCTGGTGTGTTTCCATGCCGAGAACCATGGCATGATCTCGTGGATGGTGAAACGGCTTGCCGCCCGTGGTTATAACGCGCCGAAGTACCACGCGATCAGCCATCCTCGTATCGCTGAACGCGAGGCATTCGAGCGGCTGATTGCGATGGCGGCGCTGATCGATCAGCCGATCATGATCTTCCACGTCTCGACGGCTGAAGGGGCCCAGACAATCCGGCGCGCACGCGGCGAAGGGCTCAAAGTCTTCGCCGAGACTTGCCCGCAGTATTTGTTCCTGACACGGCATGATCTAGACAAGCCCGGCGTCGAAGGTGCGAAATGGATGTGCTCGCCGCCGCCACGTGAGCACAGCGACCAAGAGGCGCTGTGGCGCGCGTTAGCACTCGGCGATCTGCAGACGATCTCGTCCGATCATGCGCCGTATGCGTTCGACGAGACGGGAAAACTGCGCGCTGGTCCGAACCCGACGTTCAAACAGGTGGCCAACGGATTGCCGGGCCTTGAGCTGCGGTTGCCCTTACTGTTCGACGCCATGGTGTCGAAGGGGCGCATGGATATCGCATCGTTTGTCGAGCTCACCGCCACGGCCCCAGCCCGGATCTACAACCTCGCGCCGCGCAAAGGGGCGATCGCCATTGGTGCCGATGCCGACATCGTCCTGTGGAACCCGAGCCGTGAGGTTGAGCTGACCGATCAGCTGATCCACGACCGCACCGGCTACACGCCGTATGCCGGCCGCCGCATTCAGGGATGGCCCGAGACGGTGGTGCGCCGAGGCGCCGTAATCGTCGAAGGTGGCAAGCTGCGAGCCAATGCCGGTAGCGGCAAGTTCCTCCCCCGCCAGGGCGGTGCAGCCGCCAAGCCAACCGGCCGCCTTGAACCCGAAATGGATCCTCAACGGAACTTCGCAGCTCAGCTGTTCAAGTGAATCGATAGTTCTTTTCGATCAGTCCGGCCAGAGGGCGGCAGCTGTCTGCCCGTCGACTCCATGGTGTCAATGGATGTGGCTGCCGCCGTTGACGTCGATGGTTGCCCCCGTGACGTAGGCGGAAAGATCAGAGGCGAGGAACAAGCAGGTGCCCGCGACGTCTGCGGCTTTGCCAGCGCGCCTGAGCGGAATAGCCGCGACGATCTCGTCGAACTGCTGGGCGGTGACATTACCATCCAACATGCCGGTTTCGGTCATCGACGGGCAGATCACGTTGGCGCGGATGCCGAGCGGGCCAAACTCACGTGCGATGGATCGCGTCAGGCTGATGACGCCCCCCTTGGAGGCTGCATAGTGCGCCCCGCCGACGAGCCCGCCGCCGCGTTGCGCTGCGACCGATGCGAGATTGATGATCGTGCCACGCTTCTGCTCGGCGAAGACGCGCAGGGCGCTCTTGCAGATATTGAACGTGCCCTTGAGGTTGACATCCAGAATGCGGTCATAATCCGCCTCAGTAATCGACAGGATCGATTGCGATTTGACGATGCCAGCGCAGTTCACCAGGCAATCAACCGCACCGAACTTGGCCATTACGTCGGCAACGGCACGATCACAATCGGCCGTCAGCTGGATGTCGCATTCGACGCCGAGGATGGCCGGGGCAACGCCGGTCGCTCGCATGATCGACGATGCGATGGTTTCGACGATCTTGTCGTCCATGGCGATGTCGAGAACCGCGATCTTGGCCCCGTTCCGCGCAAACAGCTCGGCCGTCGCATAGCCGATACTGCGGACCGATGCTGCGCCAGTAATCACGCAGACTTTGTCTTTGAGGAGCATGATTGTTACGCGTCCTTTGCTGGGGTGAGCGCCGCGCCAGAGGCGGCCAAGGCGTCGATTTCACCCGGCGCGTAGCCGAGCTCCCCGAGGATGGCGTGCGTGTCCTGGCCGCGCGGCTGCGCTGGCGTTCCCCGCGGCGGAAAATCGCCATCGAACCGGATCGACGAGCGGATCGCGGCCGTGCGGCCCTCGGTCGGATGCTGCTCGAATGTAACGAGGTTGACGGCGTCGAGATGCGGGTCGTGGCGCAACGTTTCGAGGGTGTGGCAGGGCATGGCGGCGATATCGACGGCCTGGAAAATCGCGAGCCACTCAGCCGTTGTCCGGTTAGTCAGCGGCGCGCCCCTGATGCCGAACCACTCGGCGACGTTTTTCGCACGTGACGCGACGGTGGCGAAACGGGCGTCATTGACCAGATCGGTGCGACCGCTCGCCTTGAGAAATGCCAGAACCTGGGCATCCGTGTTGATCGTAAAGGAGATCCAGCCGTCAGCGGTTTGCACTGGCCTGTTATGCGGGCTGAGCAGACGTTGATCGCCGATGGGGCCGACAGGCGGGTCGAAACTGTGCTGAGCCAGATGCTCTTGCAGCACGAATGTCGCCATCGTCTCGAACATCGGGATCTCGATGCTCGTGCCAGTGCCGCTAACTTGGCGCTGCAGTACGGCGGCAAGGATCGCGCCGGCGGTGATCTCCCCGACCACATGATCACAGATCAGCATGGGGACATAACTGGGCGTGCCGTCGCGCGCGAGTGTCAGCCCCGCCATGCCCGTCACGCCCTGCACGACACTGTCATAGGTCGGCTGTCCCGCATATGGCCCATCCGAGCCATAGCCGCTGATCAGACAGTAGACTTTGCCCGGATACTTCGAGCGGATCGAACCGGCATCGAGACCAAGCCGTTCCAGCGCCTGCGGCCGCATGTTGGCAACAATGACATCTGCCGATGCGACCAGCCGCGCAATCACATCGCGCGCCTCCGGCTTTTTGAGGTTGAGGCAGATATTCCGCTTGTTGCGGTTGAAGTGGAGGTACGCGCCGGAGTGCTGACCGGTCGGCGACAGACCGCCGAGGCCACGCATCAGATCGCCCTCCGGGCTCTCAAGTTTAATGATCTCCGCCCCATATTGGCTGAGCCGCCACGTCGCCACCGGGCCGACGACAACGCTCGTCAAATCAAGAATGCGGATGCCTTTTAGCGGCGTGAAACTCATCAGACAACAACCTCCATATCGACGGCGAGCGTGCCCAGATCGTCGAAGGCGCGGGCGCGCCAACCAGTTTCCTCGCGGTCAGCCGTGAGTGTGATGGGCCGACCGCAATACAGCGGCGCGGTGTGTTTGGCTTTGACGCGCACCGGATCGAGTTTGAGTTCGTTGCGCAAAAACTCCATCAGCAGCAGCGTCGCGAGACCGCCATTGACCACCAAATCCGGCAGACCTTCGACATCGCGCGCCCAACCGCGATCAATATGGATCTTGTGGGAGTTGAAGCCGAGCGCCGAATACTGGAACAGCAGCGTCTCATCGGGCCGGACGATTTTCTGGTGGGCACTGCGAATGGCAACCGGCGGTTTATCCGGTTTTGAGCCGCTATTCGCGCCACCAAGCAGAATGTAGGTCTGCGTCTCCAGGATCGCAGGCGTGTCGGCGGTGCGGCACAATTCGTGGCCGATTGTGACAACCGCCATCGAACCAGATGCGCCTTGCTTATGCGCGACGCTCTGCACCCGGCTCAACCGTTCGACACGCTCGCCAATCACAAGCGGTTCGCGGTACTCGACCGTTCGGCCAGCGAGGAGCAGCCTTGGTAGGCCGAAGTCGGGCATGGGCACGCCGAAACCGGGGAAACCATCCACCCGCAGATCCGAGCGCCGCGTCTCGCCACCGAGCAGGGCGAAATGCCAACCGCGTGGCAGCGGGGTACCATCAACGAACGGTGCGGAATCGAGATCGAGCATGGCCGCGATGCGGCGAACGGTCAGCGCGTCGCAATGCATAGCGCGACGCGTCGGGGCTTGCCCTGGAGTGTCCAAGCCAACGTTCGTTGGCTTGGACAAAGGCGGCTGGGTCATTGATTTGCACCGTTCAATTCCGGGTTCAGAAGCGCGCCCTGGTACTCGTTTCGTACGACTCATATATGAGGTTGTCAATTTACCTATAAAATGACACACCCTTACGCGACCTTTGCCGCTGACTTGCCCGAACCACCTCTCTTGCCGACATAACGAAAGGACAGTGCCGTGAAAATCCAATATCATCATATGAATCTGTGCACCGAGAACGTTCAGCGGGCGTCCGAGTTCTATCGCTCCGTGTTTGGCCTCGGCTCAGTCGACTACCAGCGTGTCAACACGACCGACGCCGCCGGCTACAGCGGCAACGTCGACTTCGTCACTGACGGCGCCGTCGAGTTCCACATTGCCCGTCGGGACATCGACCTGGGCTTCCGCATGAAACACATGATCAATCCGCTCGACCGTGGCCACTTCTGCTTCCGCACGGATGACATCGAGGGCTTCAAGCGCCGCCTCGAAGCCAAGAAGATCCCGTATTCCGACTACGGCACCTGGGCGATGGCGGGCTGGTACCAGATCTTCTTCCACGATCCCGACGGCAACATCATCGAAGTGCATCAGACCGGCAAATGAGCTCGGAAAACACCTGCCAGCAGCCGTAAATCCTGGAGACCTTCCCATGAAGATGACATTGCATCACCTTAATCTGTGCACCTCCGACGTTGGAAAAATGGACGATTTTTATCGTAACGTCATGGGCCTTGAAGCGGAAACGTCGCGCGGCCCTGCCCGCATTACCGATCAGGGGTACTCCCTCCCCACAGCGTTCACGACGGATGGGCACGTGGAAGTTCACATGTCGGAGAAAGACCTTAGCCTCGGCTTCCGCCAGAAGCAGGCGGTCAACCCGTTGGAGCGCGGGCACATCGCCTTCCGCACCGATGATATCGCCGCATTCAAGAAGCGGCTCAACGAGAAAGGTATCCCGTTTTCGGATTATGGCACCTGGGCGATGAACGGCTGGTACCAGATTTTCTTCCATGATCCCGACGGCAACATCATCGAAGTGCATCAGGTGATGACCTAACGGGTGGCAGCTGCACCCATGGCAGACAACGCACGATTGGCAAAGAAAGCGGCAGAGGCTGAAGGCCCGGCCTATGCCGCGCCCGCCCTGGAGAAGGGGCTCGACATCCTCGAACTGCTCTGCCGGACCGACACGCCGTTGTCGCTGAAGGAGATTTCGCAGCAGCTGGGCCGCTCGGTGGGGGAACTCTACCGGATGGCCAATTGTCTGACCGAGCGTGGTTACCTCGCCTCGATTGACGACAAGTATATTGTCACCACGAAGTTGTTCGAACTGGCCCACGTCAACCCGCCAACGCATCGGCTGCTATCGGAAGCCCAGCCGATCATGCAGAAGCTGTCGAGCGAGCTCGAGCAATCGTGCCACTTGACCGTCTATAACCAAGGGCGACAGGTCGTAGTGGCCAAGGTGGATTCGCCGAGCGGTTTGGGCTTCAGCGTGCGCGTCGGCGCTGAACTCGATGTGCTCGTCTCAGCGTCTGGCCGCGTGCTCTTGGCGTTCCAGGATTTGGAGACACGCCGCTTACGGCGAGACGAGTCGGTGGTCCGTCGCCCTGACCATGCCGACGCTCGGTTTGACGCTGTATTGGCCAAGGTGAAAAAGCGCGGATTCGAGTCAATCCCAAGCGTTCAAGTAAGGGGTCTCTACGCCGTCAGCTACCCCATCCTCGACACCCGCAGCCATGCCATCGCGGCCCTAACCGTGCCCTTCGCCGAGCGCATCGACCAGCTGCATCGCAAGTCCATCGCTGCCATTGAGGAGCGCCTTGGCGTCGCCGCCCGCACCTTGTCAGGGCGTATCGGCGGCGCGGCGAACTGAATGAGGGATAAGGAATGCAGCCCGTCACGACATTCCGTCTGTCCCGCTAACGCCACTAGGTCGTCGCCAAATCAATGCGGCGGCTTGACTGCAAATTGCCACGCGCAGCTTTAATGTCGCTGGCTGACAGACCGAGCGCGCCCAGCACCTCGTCGGTGTGCTGCCCGACTTCGGGCAGATCGCCACCGCCCGTCATCATCGTGCCGTCAACCTCGAACGGCAGGGCGGGGGCACGGAACGTCCGGCCATCCGGCATCCGTGACGTCGCCAAGCCACCCGGACGCATAACGTGCGGATGCTGGAACATGTCGCCCGGCTTGGCGATCGGCGAGAACGAGATGCCTTTCTCCTCAAATGATGTCACCAGCTCGTCGAAGCGACGCCCCTCGATTACAGCGGCGATGATCGGCAACGTCCAGCTGCGGGCATTGATCGTGTCCATTTTCGTCTGTAGGCGCGGATCAGCCTTGAGGGCTGGCAGCCCGAGGATATCGCAAAGCGTCGCCCACTGACCTTCGGTCACGGCACTGACGAAGATCTGCTTACCGTCGACCGTTGTAAAAATGTCGTATACCGGCCAGGAAAACGTCCGCTCCGGCATCGGCGGCGGGTTCACGCCTTCAAGCTCGAACTGCACCATATGTTGCGCCACCAACAGCAAGCAATTCTCGAACAACCCGACCCGCAGATCACGGCCACGCCCGGATTTTTCGCGTTCCATGATGGCGCAGACCACCGACAGCGCACCAAACAGCCCGCCCATGATGTCGTTGGCGGACGAGCCGACCCGCAGCGGACGCCCGCTCGGGCCGGTCATATAGGCGAGGCCCGTCATCATCTGGACGACCTCGTCCATCGCCGTCCGCTCCTGATACGGACCGCTGAGGAAACCTTTGTGCGACGCCAGGATCAGCCGCGGATACCGCTGCCGCAGCGCCACCGGATCAGCGCCCATCTTGGCCAGCGACTCGTCGCGAAAATTGTCGACGAACACGTCCGCCGTTGCCAACAGCTTATCGAGGGCGGCGCGGCCTAACTCAGTCGCGGTATCAAGCTGGACCGACTTCTTGCCACGGTTGAACAGCGGAAAGAACGGGCTGCCCATCCCCGACAGGTAGCGGGTCTTATCGCCAGCCGGGGGCTCGACTTTGATCACTTCAGCCCCGAGCTGACCGAGGAACATCCCGCACGACGGCCCCATGATCATGTGCGTCATCTCGACGACGCGGATGCCCGACAGGGGCTGGAATGCGGCGGTGGTCATAGGGCTCTCCCGAGGGCGACATATCTGCGGGTCTTGCCCGTCACGTCACCTGTCGTCAAGGCGATGGCGCACAATCCCGGGCCAATGTAACGTTAGCCGGAGCAACCAGAATTCGGGCCGGGCGGCAGGCCCCGCATAGAGGAGCAGGGCAACATGAGTGATCAGGCGCGCACGTCAGACGTGCTGCTGGAAACGCTGGAGCAAGGGGTGCTGACCCTGACGCTGAACCGGCCCGATAAGTTCAACGCGTTCAACGTGGCCATGCATGCCGCCCTGGCCGACGCGCTAACCCGCGCCCGCGCCAACGATGAGTGCCGCGTCATCATCCTGACCGGAGCGGGGCGCGGCTTTTGCGCGGGCCAGGACCTCAGCGACCGCGCCGTTGCGCCGGGTGCTGCCACGCGGCCTGATCTCGGCGAGTCCATGGAGAAGCGCTACAATCCGCTGATCCGCGCCATCAAAGCGATGCCGAAACCGATCATCTGTGCCGTCAATGGTGCGGCGGCGGGGGCCGGGGCCAACGTCGCGCTGGCCTGCGATATCGTCATCGCCGCGCGTTCAGCCAAGTTCCTGCAGGCGTTTGCCCGGCTCGGTCTGATCCCGGATGCGGGTGGCTCGTGGACGCTGCCCCGGCTGGTCGGCGAAGCGCGGGCTCGCGCTATGATCCTGCTGGCTGAGCCCATCGGCGCCGAACAGGCGGAGGCGTGGGGCATGATCTACCGCGCCGTCGATGACGCTAACCTGATGACGGAAGCCCGCGCCATGGCCGCCAAACTCGCCGTCGGCCCGACCTACGGGTACGGCCTGATCAAACGAGCACTTGATGCCTCGGCGACCAACACGCTTGATGCCCAGCTTGATCTCGAACGTGATTTGCAGCGGCTGGCCGGCAGCACCGATGACTATCTTGAGGGCACTCGCGCGTTCATGGAAAAGCGCGCGCCGAAATTCACCGGCAAAGGCCCGAAGTCATGATGTCACCCGCCGAGATCGCCCGCAAAAGCGCTGAGTTGCTGCGCGCCGATGACCATGCAACGGCGGCCATGGGCATCACCATCGAGACCGTCGGACCGGGCTCGGCGACCCTCAGTATGACGGTGCGGGCGGACATGACCAACGGCCACGGCACCTGCCACGGCGGGTTCATTTTCACGCTGGCGGACTCGGCGTTCGCGTTCGCCTGCAACAGCTATAATCAGCGCTGCGTCGCCCAGCACTGCACGATCACGTACTTAGCACCTGCCCGCGCTGGTGCCCGGTTGATGGCCACAGCCCGCGAGTGCCAGCGCGTCGAGCGCAACGGCATCTACGATGTCAGCGTTGCCGACGAGACCGGCACCGTGGTCGCTGAGTTCCGCGGTTGCAGCCGCACCGTACCCGGCACATTTTTCTGACCATCTTCGAGGATGAAGCCATGCTCGACCTTTCCCCCAAGCGCCACGAACTCGAACCGATTGAACTCGCCTCGCGCGACGAGATTGCCGGGTTGCAGCTGCAACGGCTGCAATGGTCGCTCCGGCACGCCTACGACAACGTCCCGCACTACCGGACCAAATTTACGGCGGCGGGCGTCCATCCAGATGACCTGAAATCGCTGTCTGATCTGGCCAAATTCCCGTTCACCGGCAAATCCGACCTGCGCGATACCTATCCGTTTGGCATGTTCGCCGTGCCCAAGGATCAGGTCGCGCGCATTCACGCCTCGTCCGGCACCACCGGCAAGCCGACCGTGGTTGGCTACACCGCCTGGGACATCAACACCTGGTCGAACCTGATGGCACGCTCGATCCGCGCGGCCGGCGGACGGGCAGGTATGATGGCGCACATCTCCTACGGTTACGGCCTGTTCACCGGCGGGCTTGGCGCGCACTACGGGGCAGAGCGGCTCGGCTGCACGGTCATTCCCGTCTCCGGCGGCATGACCGAACGGCAAGTCCAGCTGATCGAGGACTTCAAGCCCGACATCATCATGGTGACGCCATCGTA
>JAYSVA010000108.1:0-4289 GCA_043718785.1 Hyphomicrobiaceae bacterium | reverse complement strand
ACCCGCGCGGCAATCCAATATACCGCATCTGCGGCTGGAACGCCGTTTCTTTCCCCCACCGTCCGGCCCGCCGGTTTGTCAGCTTTTGCGCCCTACGGATGATCATCGTCGCGGCACGCCGGCCTGATGTTCGGCCCATAACTGCTGGAACGTGCGGCCTTGCGGCGCGGGCATGTCGCGATGCTTGGTCCAGCCGCCCGCGAATGGCAGTCGCTTGAACGCGCCGCGCCCCCCTATTCGGCCCATCGCCCCTAACGCTGCAATTCCGAACCGCGCCGCCAAATGATAGAGCTTCGGCCGTTTTGCCATCCAAGCCCAACTGGCCAGCCCCATCGCGTAGCCTTTTGGCAAGTTGCCAAGGTCGAATTCGGTTTCGCGATGGTGGCGCATCAGCTTCGGCAACGGGATCTTCATCGGGCAGACGGCCTCGCACTTGCCGCAGAACGTCGAGGCGTTCGGCAGGTGCGACGCTTGCTTGACGCCGATCAGTGAGGGGGTGAGTACCGCGCCGATCGGGCCAGGATAGACCCAGCCGTAGGCATGGCCGCCGATGGCGTTGTAGACCGGGCAGTGGTTCATGCACGCGGCACAGCGGATGCAGCGCAGTACCTCGCGCATTTCGGTGCCGAGCAATTCCGACCGGCCATTGTCAAGCAGCACGACGTGGTAATTCTGCGGCCCGTCCGGATCACCTGGGCGGCGGTTGCCGGTGGAGAGGGTTGTGTACGTTGAGAACTCCTGCCCGGTGGCCGAGCGGGCCAGCAGGCGCAGGATTGACGTTACGTCCTCTAACGTCGGGATCACCCGGTCGATGGTGGAGATCACCACATGCGTCTTGGCGAGGCTTTGCGTCAGGTCGCCGTTGCCCTCGTTGGTGACGATGATGGACGAGCCCGTCTCGGCCACCAGGAAGTTGGCACCAGTAATGCCGACATCGGCTGACACGAACTTCTGCCGCAGGATCTGCCGCGCCTCGTCGACCAGCTGGGCCGCTTCGACCAGTACCCGGTCTTTCGGCAGATGGGTATGCAGGCGGCGGAAATCCGCCTCGACCATATCTTGCGTCAGATGGATCGCCGGGGCGATGATGTGGCTCGGCGTTTCCTTGCGGATCTGCACCAGATATTCGCCGAGGTCGGTCTCGACCACCTCCATACCCTTGCCTTCCAGGCAATGGTTGAGCGCGATCTCCTCCGACACCATCGACTTGCCTTTGGTGACGATTTTGGCGTTGGCATCCTGGCAGATTTTCAGGATGATCTGGCGCGCGTCCTCTGCTGTCGGGGCCCAGTGGATCACAGCACCTGCTGCCGTCGCCTTGCGTTCGTATTCGTCGAGGTAGACATCAAGATACGCCAGCGCATGGTCGCGGATGTCGCGCCCGACATCCCGCAGCGCCTCGAACTCCGGCAGTTTGTCGCGCGCGGCTGTTCGTTGTGCGACGAGGCCACCGGGGAGGGCCGACAGCGCCCGCTGCAGCTGCGTGTCGTCAAGGGCCACGCGGGCTTGGGCTTTGAAGAGGGTGGTGGTGGGGGTCATTGCGAGGCTTCCGATTCGGCGGATCGTACAAACTTTGCGATCTTGTCCCACGCATGGCCGAGCAGTTCAACAGGTTCGGCAAAAATGCGGTTCACTGCAATGTGTAAAAACGTGATTTTCGTTTGAACATGGTTCGGGTGTTTAATCAGTTATTTGAGGGTAAGGCTGATGGCGGCAGGTAAGGGGGCTGTGATGTTTGACATCTATTTTCAGGAGTTAATTCGATGCGGCGCTTTTCCACTCTGTCAGCGGGCGCGGTTGCGCTAGCGCTTTGTCTGATCACGACCATCAACCCCGCGGAAGGCCGCGACCTTTTTCAACGTGTTCCGGAGGCTGGCCGGACGCCCCAGCAGATCAAGGCGCTGGCGGACCTCAGAGCTTTGCCGACGTCGCGCAGTGTCGAAGTTGTTCGGCTGACCCCTAACGTGCTGGACACCGATCTGGCGTTCGACATCAAGCCCTCTCCTAACGCCTCGTCGTTTTCCGTCTTGAACACCCGACGCCGGATTGTCGGCGGCGTTTTGTCGTGGATCGGGAAAGTCGGACCGGCACCACGCGAAACCGTGTTGACTTCCAACCAGCACGGCGTCACGGGTTCAATTTTTTCCCCTCAGGGGATTTTCCGCATCCGGCCCATCGGCGATGGGCTGCACGCATTCATCCACGTTGATACCAACGCGTTCCCTCAGGATCACCCACCTGTGTCGATGCCGGAAAAGGGGCAGGATAAGAGTAGCGCCCCGGTGGTGCCGGACCGCAAATCGGACGCCGGTAAGGCTGTGACAACCATATCTGTGCTGGTCGCCTACACCGCAGATGTTGCGAACAACGTCCTCGATCCGGTCGGGCTGGCAGAAAACGCTGTTGCGCTGACTAATCTTTCGTACCGGAATTCCGGTGTGCTGATCAATCTGGTGCTGTCGCCGTCGAGTCCGCTCAAGGTCGCCTACCAGGAATCCGGCGACTACGAGCGGGATCTCGCCGCGTTCCGGGGTGATGGCGACGGGAAAATGGACGATGTCCATGCGGTCCGGAGGAGCGATAATGCCAACCTTGTGGTGTTGCTGGTGAATAATAGCGACTATTGCGGTCTGGCCAG
Organism: Hyphomicrobiaceae bacterium; assembly: GCA_043718785.1. GTDB lineage: Bacteria > Pseudomonadota > Alphaproteobacteria > Rhizobiales > Hyphomicrobiaceae > JAYSVA01. The sequence continues at coordinate 1,651 of JAYSVA010000108.1, read as the reverse complement.
CGCCATCACTGCCGACGAAGTTACGGCATTCGCATCCGTGTACCACGATTGCGCCATTGAAAACCTCTCATTCGCCCACGAAATCGGCCACTTGCAGGGCGCGCGTCACAACCTTGCGGCGGATCCGACGCCGGGGTATTCGCATGGCCACATTAGTCTTGCGAAGAAAAGGCGTACAGTGATGGCATATCCGTGTGATGGCGGCGGCTGCATCCGGGTGCCCCAATGGTCGCGGCCTCCTGATTGGGGTAACGAGGTGACAGAGAACAATGTACGCACCTTGAACGAATCCCGCGTGGCAATGAGCCGGTGGTCAGCTCGGACAGCAGAAAGCCCGATGGCGGACGCCATAGGCAGTCTCGTGGCAGACCGGCGCGAAAAATTCCGGTAAGTTTGGCCGAAAGGCAACCTTGCGTCCGGTTACCACAGGTACGCGTCGCTAATATCGCACCCCAACACTCACTCCGCCGCCTCTTTCCGCCCTGACACGGCACGGGCGACGCCTTCGGGGTCGGCGGCGATGGCTTTGAGGTAGGCGCTGGCGACGGGATCGGGCCAGATTTTGTTGGTGTGCCAAGCAGTGGCGAGGTCGAGCGGCACCTGATAACGGGCGGCGAATTCCTCCACCGACAGCCCAAGCCGGTTGAACAGGATGCGCGGCAGCAGCCCACGCCAAGTCCGGCGCGGCGCGCCCTCCGGAATCGGCTGCGCATCCTCGTAACTTACATCGTGCTTCCGCACATTCGAGGCAGCTTTTGCATTGTCCCATTCGAACTCATTGTTGCGCATGGCGCCCTCATAACCCGCAGAAGGTGACCTAGCCGTCGCACGCGTCAACGCTGCGCAATCGGCGGGGCGCTCATCTCCCCGGCCAGCACCTCCGCCACATGCCGCACGGCGATGTCGCTGCCCTGGCGCTTGAGTTTGCCGGCCATGTTCATCAGGCAGCCGAGGTCGCCAGCGAGCAGCAGTTCCGGTTCGGCCTTGCCAATCGCGACTGTTTTCTTCTCGACCATGGCGTTGGAGATGTCGGGGTACTTCAGTGAGAAGGTGCCGCCAAACCCGCAGCAGATCTCGTTGTCGGCCATTTCCACAAGCTCAAGGCCGCGCACCGATTTCAGCAACCGGCGCGGCTGGGTTTTGATGTTGAGTTCGCGCAGGCCGGAGCAGCTGTCGTGATAGGTGACGCGACCGTCGTAGCTAGCATCGACCGACACCATGCCGCGCACATTGACCAGGAACGACACAAGCTCAAACACCCGCTCGGCAAACGCCGCAGCGCGCGGTCCCCATTCCGGATCGTCTTTCAGCAGCTTCGGATAGTGCGACTTCAACATCCCCGCGCAACTGCCGGAGGGCGCCACGACATAGTCGAACCCCTCGAAAGCAGCGATGGTCTGGCGGGCGATGGCACCGGCATTGGCTTGGTCGCCGGAGTTGTAGGCGGGTTGGCCACAGCAGGTCTGCGCGGTCGGCACTTCCACGGTGCAGCCCGCCCGCTGGATCAGGCTGGCGGCGGCGAAACCAATGGATGGCCGCATCAGGTCGACGAGGCAGGTGACAAACAGCCCGACACGAGGTTGGCCGCCCGTCTGGACAGGTGCTTTGTCGGCAATGTTCATCTTGGAATCCTAGGCGAGGGTGCAGTCGT
>JAYSVA010000107.1:0-4290 GCA_043718785.1 Hyphomicrobiaceae bacterium | reverse complement strand
ATACTGGTCTGGTCGAAGAAGCCGTAGGCCTTGCCCTGCTTGGCCAGGTTGATCAGGCCGCCGCCAAAGACAGCGCCGAACACCAGATCAGGTTTTTGCGCCAGCACCGCCGTGATGTACGACGTCATGTTGGTTTCGCCGAGCTTGACCGGCACTGTTGCCAGGATCTCGACATCGGGACGAAGCTTTTTCAAATGCTCCGAGAAGGCTTTGACGGTCGTGTGGCCCCACTCATAGTCGAAGGCGAGCGGCGCAATCTTCTTCCACGCCTTGTTGGCGGCCACGTACTCAGCGGTCGCAATCGCCTCCATTAAGACGTTGGGCGAGATCTGCCAGAAATACGGCTGATACTTCTCAAAATTCGCCGTCTGCGAGTTGCCGATTGCACTATAGAACGGCACCTTGAGTTCGGCGGATACGGCCGTCTCCGCCAACATCACGCCAGACGAGCACACACCAGTAATCAGCTCGACCTTGCTGTTGACGATCAAGTCGCGGACTTCCTTGGCCCCTTCGTCGGGCTTGGTCTTGGTGTCGCGCTCGATCACCTCGATCTTGCGGCCGAGCAGACCACCTGCAGCGTTCAACTCCTCAACGCCCTGACGGAACGCTTTGGTCGCGCCATCGACCAGCGGGCCACAGGCACCGGACATGTCGGCTGCGTAGCCGATTCGGATCGGCTCCTGGGCCTGGGCCGGCGCGGCAATTCCAGCAGCGAGGACCGCTGCCAGTAGAAGCCCTTGGTGTTTTAGTTTCATTACTTCCTCCATTGACTACAGGTAAATTGTTGGGGAATGACTTCCCGGAACTGCATTTTCTCATCGACTGAGAATACGGCGCCAAATACTTGCGAGACCGGATTCACGTTGAGGAGTTGAAGATACGACTGTTGTTGGCGGTGTCGCCGTTGCTGACGCTGTGGCCGCAGTCAGAGACGCCGTTACCATTTTGCGCAACTCGAATTTCTGAATCTTGCCTGATGGTGTCCGCGGCAGTTCGCTGACAACCTGCAACCGCTCTGGGATATATTGAACGGCCATTTTCTGCTCGCGCAAATACGCAGTCATCTCCTCGAACGTCAGGCTACCGCCCGCTTTGGGAACGACGAAAGCGCAGGCCCGCTCGCCGAGCCGTTCATCCGGGTAGCCAACAACTGCGACCAGAGATACGGCCGGATGCTGGAATAGCAGGGCTTCGACTTCGGCGACGGGAATGTTCTCGCCCCCGCGAATAATGATGTCTTTGGACCGCCCGACAATGCGGATGTAGCCCTCGGCATCCATGCGGGCGATATCGCCGGTGTTGAACCAGCCGCCGTCCGTCACCTGCGCCAAGCCGGGCCGCTTCATGTATCCGATGAAGTTCGAACAGCCGCGAACTTCAAGCTGGCCTTCGGCACCTGCCGCCACCGGATTGCCATTAGGGTCGACAACACGCACTTCCATGCCGGGCAGCGGGCAGCCATCGGTTCCGGTTGTCTTGTCCTCCGGATCTTCGATGCGCGTTGTGGTTACGGCGCCGTTTTCCGACATGCCCCATGCCGAAATGATGGCCGCATCCAGCGCGCCTCGCGCTTTGGTGACGAGCGGGCGTGGGATCGGTGCGCCTGCCGACACGAAAACTTTCAGCGTTGGCGTGGCGGTGTTCGTGGCGATGCAGTGGTCTGACAAATCGCTTAAAAACGGCGTCGCGCCCATTGTCCAGGTGGCATGCTCAGTATTGATTTGGCGTGCCATTTCGGCCGCTTCAAACACGTCTTGAAGGACCGCCGTTGCCCCCAGCATGACGGGCAGCACCAAGCCGTACATAAACCCGAGCTGGTGGGCCATCGGCGAGGGCATATGGATGACGTCGCCTGACCCCATGTGCAGGCGCTCGGCAAACGGCGCGAGGTTCGCAAGCATCGTGTTCGACGTGTGGCTTACACCCTTGGGCTCGCCGGTGGTGCCGGAGGTGTACAGCAACTGAATGACAGCATCGGGCGAAATCGCTGCCGACCTGACGGCTGCCAGTTCCTCCAAAGTTGCATCTTTGGCGATCAAGTGGCTGAAATCATCATCGCCCCCGCTGTCGATCGCATAGATGCGCCGCAGTCCGGTAAGCGAGGCCTTGACAGCGTAGGCGAGGGCGCGGTGATCGACTTTGCGGAACTCATTCGGCACCACAAAGACCTTCGACTCCGCAAGGCCGAGCATAAATTTTAGCTCGCGTTCGCGAAATATAACCATCGAGGGGTTCGAGACGGCGCCAACTTTCAGGCACGCCAGATGCAGTGCTGTGAATTGCCACCAGTTTGGCAGCTGAAATGAGACGACATCACCAACGCCAACATCGAGCCGCCGGAGCCCGACGGCAATCTGATCTGACACTATGTCGAGTTCGGCATACGACAGCCGCGTCTCAGTGCCAGAGCGAACCGCAACAACTGCGGTTTTGGCTGGTGTGGCCGCAACCCAATGCCGCAGATAGTCGAGCAAGGTTCTGTCCTGCCAAAGGCCTGCGGCGATCATGCCCGGGCGCCGCAACTGCGCACTTAATACAGGTTCCAACGTCCCCTCCCGCAAACACTATATGTGTGTATCGCCGGTTATTGTCCGGTTTATGTTAGTGAGAGCCCTTGCTCATACGCTCGCGCGCAATGATCATCTTCATAATCTGCGCCGTGCCATCGCCAATCTCAAGGCCCATCACGTCGCGCAGGCGCTGCTGGTGGGGAAGGTCCAGCGACCAACCGTAGTGCCCATGCGTGATGAGGCACTGATGGATCACATCTACGGCGGTTTTCGGAGCCAGCCACTTGCACATAGCCGCTTCGGCGGTATGGGGCAGGCCGGAATCCTTGAGCCGCAGCGTGTGATAACAGAGCTGGCGGATGGCGGCGATCATGGTATCGCCCTCGGCGAGTGGAAACGTGACGCCTTGATTGCGCGACAGAGGCGCACCAAACGCCTGCCGTTCCTGAATGTAGGCCCATGACTCGTCAAGGGACGCTTGTGCTGCGCCGATCACCTGCAGCCCGATCAACGCCCGGCTGAAATCAAACCCCTGCATCACTTGCACGAAACCCGCGCCTTCGTCTGCGAGTCGGTACTCCTCGGGGATGATGACATCATCAAAGAAGATCGAGCAGCGGCCAATTGCATGGCTGCCGAGGTCCTTGTAGCGCTGCGTGGTGATGCCGGGGGTATCCATCGGCACCAGGAAGGCACTGACGCCACGGCCCTTGGCCTCGACCGAACCCGTTCTCGCAAACAGCACGATGGCGTCCGACTGGTCAGCCATGCTGATCGACGATTTTTCGCCTTTGAGAATGTAGCGCTTGCCATCGCGCCGCGCGGACAGCGCCAGATTGGCCGCGTCTGAGCCACCCCGCGGCTCGGTCAGCCCGATACAGACCACCGCCTCACCTCCGGCGACCTTCGGCAGCCACTGAGCGGCTAACGCTGGCGAGGCGTGTTCAGCAATGATCTTGGCATTCAACGAGCCGAGGATCTGCAAGTAGGCCACGTTGATATCAGCGTGACCGAAGGCTTCGGCGATCAGGCCACTTGTCAGACTTGGCAACCCAAGTCCGCCGTGTGCCTCCGGAATTTCCGGCGCAATCAGGCCGAGCTGACCGATCTCGCGGATGAACGCGCGATCTATTCGGGCCGACGTTTCGCGCGCCATGTAACCCGGCGCGATCCGCTGCTTGGCGAACCGCCAGGCGGCCGTCTGTATCGAACGCAAGTCATCTGAAAACGTAGGATCCAAGACGCTCCCCCGAACTATTTTGCGTTATCGCACTACGTCTGATTACTTCGCGAATTTGCGGAAATCAGGCTTCCGCTTCTCTTTCAACGCGTTCACGCCCTCGCGGGATTCCTCGGTGTCGTAGTAGAGCTTGAGCGCGTACATGCCCATGCCAGCGATACCGGCTTGGTGGGCCGTATCCATGTTGAACGAGCGCTTGGCGATAGCAAGGGCCGTCGGGCTGCGCTCACACAGTTCCTCGCCCCACCTCTGCACTTCAGCGTCGAGCTGGTCGTGGGGCACGCAAACGTTGGCAAGGCCCATGGCGACGGCTTCAGCGCCAGAATAGCGGCGGCACATGTACCACATCTCACGGGCTTTCTTCTCGCCGACAACGCGTGCCAGGAAGGCGGTGCCGTAGCCTGGATCAACCGAACCCATTTTCGGGCCGACCTGGCCGAACTGCGCCTTGTCGGAGCAAATGGTCAAATCGCAGATCGTAGCCAGCACGTTGCCGCCGCCGATGGCGAACCCCTGCACGCGGGCGATCACCGGCTT
>JAYSVA010000106.1:0-27891 GCA_043718785.1 Hyphomicrobiaceae bacterium | reverse complement strand
CGCGCGGCTACCGCTCGCTCCGCAACCTCAAAGCCATCACCTACCTCATCGCCGGAAAACTGGATTTGCGGCTACCCACTTGAAACAGCGAAGAGCCTGCTTCTTACTCCATCCGGGAGCCACCTTAAGCGAACTGGCGGAGCGCATCGATATACTGCGCAGCGAGCATTTGGAGGCCCCGGTTGCCATCCACGTCGAGTTCGACATTTCGAATTTTTGGCCTGAACGAAAAATTTCTGGCATCGAATCCGCAGTAATATGATCCTGACCACGGAACCATTTGCGGTCCCATGAGTTTTTCGAGTGAACGTCGCTTTCGACGACGCCGCACTAGGGAGAACGAACATGTCACTTACCACAATTTTACTGGTCATTCTTGTTTTGATGCTTGTCGGTGCCATTCCGTCTTGGCCGCATAGCAGGTCCTGGGGATACGGACCATCAGGCGCAATCGGCACGGTCGCCGTTGTGCTGGTCATTCTCATTCTTGTTGGCAGAATTTGACGTCCGCCTCACTTCGAAGCACTCACCTTGGAGGCATGCTGTGAACAAATCGCGATGCAAGCTGATTATCGGTACGGCTGTCGGCGCAGCCCTGCTGGCGAACCCTGCCAGTGCTCAGACGACCTCACCGGCAAGTATCAATCAGTTCATTACGGCGCAACCGGCTAATGAGTGGATGGCCCGCGTCTTCATCGGCGCCAAAGTCCGGAATGCCACCGGTGACATGGTCGGCGACATCAATGATCTGATCTTTGACCGGTCTGGTCGGATCAGCACCGTTGTGCTGGGCGTCGGCGGCTTTCTCGGTGTCGGCGAGAAAAGCGTCGCGGTCGCGTACAGCGCTTTAACGGTGAGCGTCGACAAAGATGGGAAGCGGTTGATCACTGTTGCGTTCAGCTCAGAGGCGCTCAAGTTGGCACCAAATTTTGTCGCAACCGAAAAAACTACGCTTGAGGCCGTCGAAGATAAAGCAATTGAGCTTGGTAAAAAGACATCTGAAAAGGCTGGGCAGATTAAAGATCAAGCTCTGAAGAAGATCGAAGAAATGCAACAAGACGCGCCGAAAAAGCCGTGACCCCACTCGCAGAAGGCGATGCCATGAACCTTGAAAAATTACTTTTCGGCGCTGCTGTTTGCGCCATTGCACTGGCCACGGGCTCAATCGCGGCGACGGCTCAGCCAAGCTCGAAATTGTCGCTGCCGCCAGCATTGACTCACGTGAATATGTGCAAAAACGTCGTTTAGTGTAATAATTTTGATTGGACGGCCGCAGCTTCCGCATTTGTGGTTACGCGGAGTTTTTCACTCAGCATCAATCCGGCATGAGATGCTGATGGATCTGACAAGTAAGCCACTGGTGTCGAGCACGATCGCGACAGTCTGGCTTATAAGCCAATTGATCGCTGTGGTTGAAGACATTTCAAAGCGCGGGTCCGCTGATGAGCGCCAGCTGATACTTATGCGCGAACTGGCCCACACAGGCATGAACTTGGTTGCGGTGGTCCAGTCGATTGCTGGGCGCACTATGTCGGGGGATCATTCCCTCGCCGAGGGAAAATCGGTGTTTATCGGTCGCCTGCAAGCACTGACCCGTACCTTAATTTGGCTGCACGCTCGAATTGAACACCTTACTTGCGGCGCTGTCGGACATCATTAAGGACTAACGCCACGACCTCTGGGAACGAATTTCTCCGCCGGGCGTTACCATTGTAGCGTGCTGCAGCTAGTGGAACATTCAATGCGGAGTTCAGTCGAAATTCCGAACAAGTTGGGCGCACAGGCGGACGTTGTGACCGCTGCAAAGCTCGTGAGCGGGGTTACGGTTGTCGGCGTTCTCTATCTGGCGCGCGAAGTTCTGATCCCCGTCTGTCTCGCGGTTCTCATCAGTTTTGTTTTGGCACCATTGGCGCAGCAATTGCGTCGACGTGGCGTTGCGCAGGCACCAGCGGTTTTAACGATTGTGCTGCTGACGTTTGGTGCGATCCTCGGCGTTGGTGCACTCGGCGCGTCGCAGATCTCCCAGCTCTCCGAAAAGCTCCCTCAGTACCAGGAGAACATCCGAAACAAGATCCGGACCCTGAAGGTATCAACGACGGGGAACTCTGCGGTTGCCCGGGCAACGACCGTCATTGATGATCTCAGTAAAGAAATATCCGGCAACAAACCGCCGCCTCCCCGCGATCCGCTGGCCCTGCCTCGGTCTACAGAGCCTCAGCCAATACCGGTGAAAATCCACACGCCTAACGCCAATCCGCTCAAAATTGCGACGGACTTTCTAACGCCGGTACTCAATCCGTTGGCGAGCACTGGCCTCGTGTTGCTCCTGGTCATCTTTTTCCTGCTGCAGCAGCAGGATCTGCGCGACCGGGTCATCAAACTACTCGGTACCAAAACACTACATCGCACCACCGAGGCTATGGATGAGGCCGCGACCAGACTAAGCCGATACTTCTTGTTGCAGACCGCACTCAACGCGGCCTTCGGCTCTACTGTCGGCCTCGGCCTTTGGATCATCGGCGTGCCCAGCCCATTACTCTGGGGCAGCTTCGCAATGCTGATGCGTTTTGTGCCCTACATAGGTTCGATACTCGCGGCCGTCCTTCCAGTCGCCCTGGCCGCTGCGGTTGACCCCGGATGGACCATGATGGGCTGGACCGTGGCGCTGTTTGTGGTCGGTGAGCCGCTGATGGGTCATGCCATCGAGCCGCACGTCTTTGGCCATCAAACCGGGTTGTCGCCAGTTGCGATTATCAGTGCCGCGACTTTTTGGACTTGGCTGTGGGGGCCAATCGGGTTGATCGTCGCGACGCCTCTGACGCTGTGTCTGGTGATCTTAGGGCAGTATACTAAACGGTTGGAGTTTTTGCATGTGCTGCTTGGCGATCAGCCAGCGTTGACGCCGCCAGAGAGTTTCTACCAGCGCCTGATCGCGGGCGATCCAGCAGAACTCATTGAGCAGGCCGAGCGCCAGCTTAAAGACATGGATCTGCCGACGTATTTCGATGACGTAGCCGTTCCCGGGCTCGTCTTGGCCCAACGCGACGTTGCCAGCGGCGAACTGTCGTTGGAACGTCAAGACCTGGTTCTCGACGGTGTCAGGGACCTCGTAGACGGCTTGCCGTCCGACGACACAGCAGTCCCGTCGGCGGCAGCGACTGAGCGTCCTGATGGCGACAGTTCTGAGCGATCCAATCACTCAAAAACTGACATCCAGACGGGGCAAGCCTCGGTGTTGTGCGTCAGCGGACGCGGTGCTGTCGATCAAGCGGCAGCAATCCTTCTCGTACATCTACTCAATCAGGCTGGCGTAGCGGCGCACCTCGGCCCAGATCAAGGTGTGCGTGGTCTCGGCTCGCTTTCCAACGGTTCACAGGATGCCGTGACCTTAGTTTGTGTTTCCTATGTTGCGCAGGTGCGAAACCCCCACGTCCGTTTTATCACGCGCCGGATCCAGCGCGCTTTTCCGTCGGCAACGGTTCTCATTGGTGGCTGGCAGATGGCAGCAGCTGATCCTGAATGGCAGCGGATCAAAGTCGGCTCGCCGAAGGCACTTTGCGCCGCAACTCTGCAAGAAGCCGTTGCGCTCTGTGCTGTTCATTCCGGTGACGTGGCTGCCAGTCGACAAAGTCCAGCTCCCGAAGACGCAGCAGCAGCGACAGGTAAACCTGCACCGCGTGTTCAGGGGCACGCGTTGGCACTGTCGGCTCAGGAGGGATGATTCGTGTCAAACACTGCTGAACATCTCAATGATGGCGGGGAGCCGACGATGTCCGCGACCGTCGCGCCACCCGTGGTTTGGCTGTTGGGCAAAGTGCAATCTGGCAAGAGTTCGATTGTCCGCGCGCTCACCGGTTGTGCAGATATCGACATCGGTGCGGGCTACCAAGCGACCACTCAACATGCGCGAGTGTTTGATTTCCCTGCGGTCGCGCCGGTGATCAGATTTCTTGATACGCGCGGCCTTGGCGAAGCACTGTATGATCCAACAGAAGAGATCAAAGCGTCGGAGCAACAGGCACATCTGCTGCTTGTGGTGATGAAGGCCGTCGATCACCAGCAGTCAGCTATATTCGATGTCGTTACCACCGTGCGGCGGCGCCACCCGGAATGGCCAATCCTGGTGGCGCAGACGACATTGCATGAGGCCTATGCGCCAGGGGCTCGCCATGCCCAACCCTACCCATTTGCTGATCCCGATCCAGCGACGTGGCAGGATGCGGGTGTTCCGCCTGGCTTGGTGCGCAGTCTCCTGGCTCAGCGCGCTCGTTTCCGTGCGGCTCCTGGCCACGACAACGTTGCCTTTGTGCCCATTGATTTTACCCTCCCGCAGGATGGCTATCAGCCGCCGGACTATGGACTTCAGGCACTCATAACGGCACTTGCCGCTGTCGCACCCGCAGCCGTTACGGCGTCGATACGGTCCACTTTGGCGCTCGCTAACTCCGAACGTGCCACGGCATCCAACCCACTGATTCTGAAATTCGCGACGGCCGCTGCAGCGGCAAATCTGGTCCCTATTGCTGGAGCCGTAGCCGTACCAGGACTTCAGGCCAAGATGCTGCATAGTCTCGCTGCCGTTTATGGCATTCCCTGGGACCGTCGGACGATGGCTCAGTTCGCAGGCTGCCTTGGCAGCAGTACTGTCGTTCGTATCCTGTCAACCTTCGGTATCCGCGAGCTGGTCAAGCTCGTTCCAGTCTACGGACAAACCGCCGGTTCTGCCGCCGCAGCCGCAACCAGCTTTGCCACAACATTCGCCGTTGGGCGTGCAGCCACTTACTTCCTTGGCCAACGCCGCTTGGGTGATGCCAACCCGCAGGGTGTCCAGCACGTGTATGCGGAGGCTCTCCGGCAGGCTTTTAAGATGGATCGGCAGGAAGGTCAGCCGTGGGACCAGAAACCATGACCCTCAAACGTACGTCTTCGCTCCGCACCGTCATGGTCGTCGTTGCCCTGTTCCTGCCAGTGCTCTCTTTAATCCCGCTCGGCTCGGTTTGGCTCTGGCAACAGGGCTATCTCTTACACTGGATCGGCGCTGCATTTATCATTTCGAGTAGCTGTTTCCTGCTTGAATCATGGCTGGTGCGGCGGGCTAATCCTGTGACGCCCGGTGCCAACGCGAACGCTCCGGTCACAGGCTCTGAGGCATCGTGGACGCCGCGCGAACAACTAGCGTGGGACGCCGTGGAGGCTCTGGCAACGGCGACCGATCCCACACAACTCACAAGTCGCGAAGCGCTGTTGGATCTCGGCGTCCGGACCATCGAAACGGTGGCGCGCAATATCCATCCGGGTGACAAGGACCCGCTCTGGCGCTTCACCGTGCCGGAGGCATTGGCGCTGGTTGAACGAGTGAGTCGCGATCTCCGGCCACTGGTCGCTGATCATATCCCACTCGGAGATCAACTGACCGTCGGGCAAGTGATGAAGATCTACCGTTGGCGGTCCGCGATCGATGTCGCAGAAAAAGCCTACGATCTGTGGCGTGTGATCCGCATGCTCAATCCAATCACAGCCGTTGCCAACGAGGCTCGCGAACGTCTGACTAAGAAACTCTACTCCGGGGTCCGCGATCAGTTCGCACGAAGACTGACTGAAGGATACATCCGGGAAATTGGCCGAGCCGCTATTGATCTCTATGGCGGGCGCCTTCGTGTGTCGGCCAATGATCTCGCCCAACATGTAAGCCAAGAAACTGAGCGTGATACCGCGCAGGCGTTGATTGCTGAGCCGTTGCGCCTGCTGGTCGCAGGACAAGTCAGCGTCGGCAAGTCCAGCCTGATCAACGCGCTAATGTGCGAGGTCAATGCCGCTGTTGACATAGTGCCAACAACCGCCGGGTTCACCACTTACAAGTGGACCCACGACACGCTGCCGCCAGTGTTGCTGATCGACAGTCCGGGCATCCAAACTGACGATGCCGCACTGCGGAAACTGGCGACTGAGGCGGGCACATGTGATCTGGTGATCTGGGTGGTGGCGGCCAACCGTGCTGATCGTCAACTTGATCGGGCGGCACTAGATGCGGTCAGATCTTACTTTGCCTCGACCCCAGACCGGCGGATGCCGCCGATCATTGCCGTTGCGACCCACATTGATTTGTTGCGCCCGGTTCAGGACTGGGCTCCGCCATATGACATCGCCAATCCGATGAATGAAAAGGCGAGGTCCATTCGCGCCGCGTTAGATCTTATTGCTGCAGATCTCAACCTAGACTTTGGCGACGAAGTGCCGACTTGTTTGGCCGACAAGCGACCGACCTACAACGTCGACGGCGTCTGGATCAAAATCGCCGCCGTACTCTCGGAGGCTCGAAGCGCTCAACTTGTCAGACGCTTGCGGAGCGCGTCTACCGGCTGGAAATGGAGCAAGCTGTGGTCGCAAACCGTCAACGCGGGGAAGGCGATGCAAAATCGCAGAAAGACCTGAAGGGATGTCAATTTCAGCCGATCAGCGCTTCATACTTCTGGCAATACCGAGGCCAAGCATGAATGCACTGGCCACAACCCGTATTGGACCAAAATAATCGACAGCCTCCGTCACTTCGACTTTGACGGCATTGACCGTATCAACAATCGGATCCGCTGGTTTCTTTGCTCTTGCTTCCATTCGATCAAGAATGCCCGGCATCGATATGCATATGAGCCCTACGACGAAGCAACCAGCCGCGATAATGGAGGCGGCGGCAATGCCGCTAAACCGGGACTCCAACCACCAGTAGGCAACAATTATGCTGAAGATTGTCCCGACCAGCAGCATGAAAACTGCAAAGCCGCCCCAGGAGGCTTTGCGGGCAACGTTTTCTACCGCGCCATGGGTGGCCCGGTTGGCGGCGTACAACATCATATCGCCGATCATGGCTGGCTCCTGGGGTTGAGAGATTAACGGCGAGCTAGGAGCGCAAGTAGAAAGCCAACCCCGGCGGCGATGCCGGCTGCCTGAATAGGCTTTGCTCTGATTGCGTCTGAGAGCTTATCGAGCTGCTCTTGGGCCGCGTGCTGTGCCTGATGCGCGGCATCGGCCAACTGGTCGCCTGCATTGCTTGCCATCGCGGATACATTTGTCGAAGCCGAGCTTCCGACTTTGTCGTTATTGTGGGCCATGGTCTGTGGTTCCTCGTTGTTCGATTTAGATTTCCGGGTTAGCGCGTCAGGATCAGGCCAAACAAGAAGCCGACGCCGACCGCGATCATTGCGGACTGTGTGGGACTTTTGCGAATGGCAGCTTCCAGTGATCCGAGTTTTTGTTCCGCGCTGGCCTGCACATCGTGTGCGGCGGTGCCGAATTTCTCCGTGGCGAGTTTGCTGACGGTGTCGGCGAGACTGGCAATGTCACGCCGGATCGCGTCGACATCATCTTTCACTTCGTGCGCCGTGCCGCCCGGTATGGCGCTCGTACTGCCATAGGCCGGTGTTCCCGTTCCTGTCGTTGCCATCAGTGTCTCCTTGTTGGTTCGGTCCGAACTCGCATCAGCTCGACTGCTGCGGTAACGCGGAGCTGCCGGATTGGTTCCGTCTGAGACGTCCTGTTCTTCGCGATGGAACCAATCGACCGTCAGTGCATTCTGCTCTCACAGCGAATGTTCGCGATGATCACCCGCCGATGCCTCGGCTGGTAGCGACGCCGAGGAGCGACACATGTTGAGTCCAGTAGAATACGACCGTTCCAATTCAGTGGCAGCACCTGTCAGCAGCAGCCCCGACGCAACCGCAGAACTGGTCGTCTTGCGGCAGGACTTGGCGTTGCTAGTCGCGGATGTCGCACGGCTCGTGGAAGCGCGCGCCACTCAAGCAAAGGCGTTTGCCGTCGAAAATGTGGAAGCCGGGCTCGATGCAACCCGCAGCACAATCCGGGCTTACCCAGTGACGAGCATCGCCGTCGCGACAGTTATTGGCGCAGCGGTAGCGATCATGATCACGTCCCAACCACGACGCCCAAATTTATCTACCCGATTGGGTCACATGGTGCCCGACGTTACGCGCGCAGATCTTAGTGAGATGGCTCATCATTTACAGCGCTCGGTATCGAACGCCGCGCACGGCTCTGGTCTCGCGTCCGCATTTGAGCGTGTGGTTGATTCAGTCTCATCCATTGATGCCAAATCGTCGCTAACGCCGGCGCTGGAGAAAGCGGGGGCATGGCTCAGCTCACTGCGCACCTCGGTCGTCGGCAAGTAGCCACATCATTTTTGGATCTGACCGGCGCGCCGTCGCGTGACGGTTGAAGCGTTGTGTCAAACCAGGAGGTCGTCGTGGCTTATCAGAGCACTAACCCCTACGATGGTAAAGTCCTCAAAAGGTTCGAGGCGCACACCGATCAACAACTTGAAGCCGCAATAGCCAAAGCGGCACTAGCGTTTGAATCGTGGCGGCTTCGTCCAATCGGGGAACGCGCAGCTATTGCGTCAAAGGCCGCTGCCCTAATGCTGGCCCACTTGGAAGACTTTGCTCGACCGGTGACATTGGAGATGGGAAAACTAATCGCGGAGGCCAGTGGTGAGGTGAAACTCAGTGCCGATATCATCGCCTACTACGCCGAGCACGCTGAGCGCTTTTTAGCTCCCGTTCGCCTTAGTCCGTCGTCTGGCGAAGCTCATATTGAAAATGCCCCGATTGGCGTCCTGTTCGGCGTTGAACCATGGAATTTCCCTTATTATCAATTGGTCCGCTTCGCGGCTCCGAACATTGTTGCTGGCAATGTTGTGATGGTGAAACACGCCGGGATCGTGCCACAATGTGCCATCGCGTTCGAACAACTGTGGCGCGACGCTGGAGCGCCTGAAGGGGTCTATACCAACCTGATGATCTCCCACGATCAGGTCGAGCGGACCGTTGATGACCCGCGCGTGAAAGGCATCGCGCTCACCGGCGGTGTAGAAGCGGGAAAGATGGTCGCCCAACGTGCCGGCAAGAATATGAAGAAATCCACGATGGAACTTGGCGGCAACGATGCATTTATCGTCCTTGAGGACGCTGATCTCGAACAGGCCGTGAAATGGGCCGTGTGGGCGAAAATGAACAATACCGGCCAATGCTGCATCGCTGGCAAGCGCTATATCGTCGTTGATGCCTTGGCCGATAAATTTCTCGAACTATTCAAGGCCGCCCTCACAGCACTCCAGCCCGGCGACCCCATGGACCCCGCTACCACGCTCGGCCCCATGTCGACGGAGGCAGCACTGGTCAATCTGCTCGACCAAGTGCAACGCGCCACGACCCACGGCGCAACGGTCGAGCTGGGTGGTGCGCGCATCGCGCGGGGTGGGGCTTTTATACAGCCAACTATCTTGGCGAACATCAGCCCTGAGAACCCCGCGTTCCGGGAGGAATTCTTTGGCCCCGTGGCCCTGTTCTTCCGCGTCAAAGACGAGGATGCAGCAGTGGCACTCGCCAACGATTCCGACTTTGGCTTGGGTGGGTCCGTTTTTACCAAAGACGTTGAGCGCGGCAAACGCGTCGCAAGCCGGATCGACACCGGCATGGTGTTCATCAACCACCCCACTTGGACCGCGCCCGACTTACCGTTTGGCGGGATAAAAACATCCGGCTACGGACGCGAGCTGGCAGAGTTGGGCATTCACGAATTCATGAACGAGAAGCTCGTGCGCGTTGCGACCGCCGACGCACCAGCATGACCAGCGCCTGCAATCCGCTGCCCGACCCAGCCCTGTCGCGATGGGACTACGAAGGTGGCGCCGGACCAAATGGCCCGCAGGAAGGCTCAAGTTCAAGCACGGGTAGGCCTGCCACGCCCGGCGATCCGAGCAATGAGTTCGACCGATTGAAAGCACGCGTCATCGGTCTTGAAAGCGTTGTGATCGCCCTGTTGGTTGACGCGGACGAACACCAGCTGGGGCGCGTCCGCGACATGGCGGCGCAGATAACTCCCAAGCAGGGTGCCATGCCCCATCGCCTGACTACCGCCGCCGCCGGCCATGTAGCCAGCATCGTCGAGAGGGCGCTTCAAATCCGAAGTAAACGGTCTTGAAGCAGAATCCGATGAAATCAAATGGCACCAAACTACTGGATCATCGCCCTTGCCACTTTGGGCCTATGCCACTTTGGGCATAGTGTTCGCGGTGCGATTTCAGCGCAACGATGTCGTCGACGTTCAGTGGGGTCCTGGCATCTTCTTGGCCACGGCCTTCGCGCTATCGACCAGTGATCACACTCCGGCTTCTAACCCAATTGCTTATCTATTGCACTTGTTGATATAGTTTGGGCGTGGCAAATCGGCAAATCGTCGTTTCTATTGTTGTTCCTGCCGCCATCATGGCCGCTGGGGCATTGCGGATTCCCGATGTTATACATCAAGTGATGCCGTTGTGTGCGCTCCGCAAACGAACCCTCCGGCCGGACCATGGTTGCGGCGACTGACAACCAGCCGCCGCCAATCGCCTGCTCTCATAAATATTGTGGGAGGCGCTGACGCTTATGAACCAGTCCGTTCCCTGAGGCGACGAGTGCCTCGCTCGTCATCGAACGTTAATGCTGCGCAATGAGCCAATGAGACCGAATGCTTGCAGAAGCCAGAGTACGACGCCGATTACAACAACGGCGTTTAGGATCGATTTGATCTTGCCGTCCATTGGGATGTAGTTGTTGACCAACCACAGCAATACCCCAACCACCACCAAGACAATGATAATCTGAACGATGTCCATAGCATATCTCCCTAGATTGTTTTTCCTCGCTCACACGAATTGAGGTGACGCGGTGGCGTGCTCGGTTCGCGTGGAACGGGTGCGGACCTGTCAAGGCTCGCCCAGATCCAACGAACTCAAGCCGTTTAGGTTCCATGGAACTGGAGTCATTTTCGATTTGCAACGTGGTAGCCCGTTCCGGCCAAGGCATTAGTCATCATGTGCGGCCATGAAGTGTGAGACGTGGCGGACAGCCCCAGCCGACGACAAAATGTCTCGATGGCCGGTTGAGTTGAGTGGCACGAATTGGCAATGAGCGAGCGACTGATACTCCAAACCATGCCTGAACGGCACTTCCTTATCGTCCCGGCCGTGCAGGACGAGCAGTTGACAATCAATCCGTGAAAAGAACTTCGAACCGGTAAATTCTCCCAGTGGGCATGCACACAGGGCCTCAAACTCCGTTTCGAGACAGGTCTGGGCTGCCGAATGAAGCCCGAGTGAACCTCCAAAACTTCTTACAACTTCGGCGGCAGAATTGGGTGACGCCAACAGCGCAATTTTGCGGACGTTCATGGGAGTACAGTGGTCATCGTCGAGGGCCAGAGCCGTAACCGGTCCGCCGAAACTATGAGCGACTATTCCGTAGATATCCGGAACAGTGGCAGCCACGAGCTGCAATGCCCTCGCGCACTCCCGTAAGTCCGTTGTTCGCCCTGTAGACTTCCCATGCCCTGGCAGATCGAAGCATACGACATCGTAACCGAGCGCCAGCAACGGATCAACGAACGCCAGCATATACATGGCGGCGCTGGTCCAGCCATGCACGATGACCACAGTGCCACGAGGTGCGCCCAGCGACCGCGTCATGAAGCGATAGGTCTGAATTTCTCCAGCGTTGTGTTTGAGCCGGATCATTTCACTGCTGTCGAGACGTTGTTGCGCGTGATCGGCAAGTGCCTTCTGTTCGGGGGAGAGCCCGCCAGCAGTTCCTGGTGTCGAGAACAACCGGAATGCCACCTCAGCCGTGAAACTTGGAGCAAGCAGGCTTGCTGCCGAGAACGCCGTCCGCACAGCCGGCACAAGAGCACTAATCATGAAGTTTGGCTCGCTTGTTCGTCACGACTGGATAGGGTCGCGGTCGATAACGAGCCAAAGCCGCCCTGGTTCCCGGCATTTCGATTGCAAATTTGCGGTCCCCACCTCTGATCGACTGGGCGAGCTTCAGTGCAGCCGGACGCTACCTACGGGCCGACCGATGCCGCCCGTGCGGTATGAGTAGTTTCCGAACCTTGGAAAAACGGCGTGGCAGTGCGCCTATGGGACGGGATTAGCAATGATCCCGACTAACGGCGGTTCGCCTGCGCCCTCCAGGCGGGCCGCGCAAACATCCCCAATCAGCACAGGTGGCGCGCCCTGACCTGGACTATTGCAGCGACTAGGAGAGACACGTGGAGCTGACACACCACCCGATGCCGACGGCCAAGCGCGCTGGAACGTGCGCGGCTCTGGGGCCGAGTTGATAGCCGTCCACGACTTGTTCGCCAAGGTGTCTTCGGCGGCCAAGGAAGTCTGTGACCGTTTGGCTGAGCGGGCTAGCAGCCTAGGCGGTACGGCGCTCGGAACTGTTCAAATTGCCGCTAAGCAATCGTTTCTTGCCCCTTATTCACTGGGTGTCGCTGATGAGCATAGCCACGTCTTTGCGATTTCGGGAGCGCTGGCCGCTTTCGGGCGATCAGCTTTTAAGGCCAGCGCTCAAGCGACGGCGTTTGGCGACGCGGATACTGCTGAATTGTTCAGTGAGATTTCACGCGCAGTGGAGCAGGAGCTGTGTTCTGTCGACTCCCACATCGCCCCGTTAGCGACAACACCGCGGGTGCCTAGCGAGCACTTGAAAAATGCCGTTGCTGCCTTGAAGTAGGTGCAGCGTCGCTTGGATGATGGTAATGCGTGAGGCTTTATCCGATGCTAGCTCTCTCCGGTCGAGTTCCAGTGCCCCTCCGAATTATGGTTGTCGAGGACGACGCCTTAATCGGCATGCTGCTGACAGACATGCTTGAGGGCATGGGGCACGACGTGTGCGCTGTTGTAGCAAGTCAGCGAGATGCTGTCGCGGCGGCATTGCGTTGCAAACCTGATTTGATGCTCGTCGATGCACGGCTGCGCGGCGGGTGCGGGATCGCCGCCGTAACAGAGATCCTGCGCTCCGGCTTCATCCCGCATGCCTTCGTGACCGGAGATACTGCGGAGGTGCATGCCATCAGGCCCCACGCAGTTGTGATCGACAAACCTTTCCGAGAGCAAGAACTAGTGCAGGGAATCCGGCGGGCACTTGCCCCTGATCTCGTGACGCACTGAAGTGGCCTGCCTCACGTGTAAAACCGGGATGCGTTGGCACCCCGGCTACTAACTTACTTTTTTATTGGGGCGGCGGCGGTTTTGGTTTGCGCGGCCACTGAGGCTTTGTGCGCATCATCTGACTTCGCAACCGCCTTGCCACAGCAATCTTTGGCTGCAGCGTTGTCACCTTTACTGATGCATGCCGCAGCGTCACGGTGCAGTTGAGCGGCTTCGTCGTGATGGTCGGCTGCTTTGGTGTTCTGGGCTTGTGCCATGTTGTTTCCAATCGTTATCACCGCGCCTAATCGCGATACCTGATAACGCCCTATGAGATGTTCTGTTCCAACCACTAGTTTCTATTAGTTGTTTCAAATTTCGACGCAGATTCTAAGCTAAATGACCCGGTGTCGACGGAACTGATTGGTGCCAATGGCGTTGTCCGTCATCGGCAACCCAAGGGAGTTCGATTCATGAGTGCGTTCAATATCGTTGGCTTATCCGGCAGTCTCCGACAGGCATCGTATAACACTGCGGCCTTGATGGCTGCGCAAGCCATGGTGCCGGACGGCGTTACCATTACACTGGCGGACTTATCAAGTATTCCAATCTATAACGATGATGATCGGATCAAGGGTCAGCCTGCGAGCGTTAGCGCGCTTGCCAAGCGGATTTCTGAAGCCGATGCGGTGATGATTGCTACACCCGAGTACAACTACTCTGTGCCCGGTATGTTGAAGAATGTGATTGACTGGCTCTCGAAGGTGCCCGAGCAACCCTTCAAAGATAAGCCTATGGCAATCCTGGGTGCTAGTATGGGCACGTTTGGAACGGCGCGCGCTCAGTATGATCTCAGAAAAATGTTCGTTTTCCTCGACGCTCATATTCTCAACCAACCCGAGGTGATGATCGGATCAGCTCAGACGCGGTTTGACAGCGAGGGGCAGTTGATCGATGAGGCAACGAAGAAGCTGATGTTGAGCCAGATTATCGCGCTACGTGATTGGTCGCTGCGGATCCGCACTGAGCGGCACCACAAATAGTCCGAATACGAAACTGCCCACCCGGGAATGAACCAGGGCGGGCGGCTTTTTTGTTTAAAGGGCCGCTTTATGCTTGCTGGCCCAGTCGTCAATCTGCTTTTCTGCCTCGTCTTTGGCGATGCCGTAGCGGTTCTGCACCTTGCCAACGAGCTGGTCGCGCTTCCCAGCGGCGACGTCGAGGTCGTCGTCAGTGAGTTTGCCCCACTGCTCCTTCACGCTACCTTTGATTTGTTTCCATTCGCCTTCAATACGATCCCAATTCATGAATTGTCTCCGTTGTTTGTGAATGGCGCTTCCGAGTGCGAGGCTTGCGTGCCTCGAAAGGACAACGCCGCATCGTTAAATTGGTTCCCGTTCCACTGTCCGGTCAAAATTCAAACAAGTTACTTTGGGCGCGCCGAAGAACTCTGGGCAATGACCGCATCCGACGTGTGATCAGGTCCGTAATCGTCGACACTTTGCAACCCGAGCAAATCTGTCAGGCGGACACGCGCGCGATTAACTCGGCTCTTGATTGTGCCGACCGCGCAGCCTGAAATGATGGCGGCCTCCTCATAACTGAAGCCTTCGGCACCTACCAGAATGAGGGCCTCGCGCTGGTCGGTCGGCAGTTGGAGCAGCGCAACGCGGAAATCCAGCATGTCCATATGGCCAAGCTGCTCGGGGTGCACCGCTAGCTGTGCCGACAGGTGACCATCAGCATCTTCCACTTCGCGGCGGCGTTTCCTGTGCTCGGAGAAGAACAAATTCCGGAGGATCGTGAACAGCCACGCCTTTAAGTTCGTGCCTTCCTCAAACGAGTGCAGCTTGCTCCACGCTCTAACCAGTGTTTCCTGCACCAGGTCGTCGGCGCGTGCCGTGTTGCCGCACAGCGACATCGCGAAGGCGCGCAGATTTGGAATAGCTGCCATTAACTCGTCGCGCAGTGATGGAGAGGGTCCGTTCACTGCTTCTTCTCCTGCCGTTCGAGCTCATCGAGAAGTTGGCGGAACTTGTCGGGCACCGGCTGGTTGACGAGGTCGTTGTAGGTCGCTTGTAGTTTCAGCCCCAAGTGCTTCTGGATCGCCTCGTCGAGCTTCGGTTGTTTGGTGGCATCGGGCTCGGAGCCGCCATGGGCCATGTCCCCGCCATGGGCCGGACTGCCTTCCGATCCGTTTTTGCTACCTTTGTTCATCGGCTTCCTTTTTTGGTCGGTCGGTCGAATGGTACGTGTGGCAATGTCGATCCAGGTCTTTACCACTACAGCGGGTGCCGCCAAACGCATGCGCAGACTTGGTGCAGTGGCGAGCTAACGCGCGATGTCGAAAATAGTTCCCTGCCGCCTGGAACCAATTTGTTTCTTCGCCGTTACCGTTAGCTGGGGGCGTGTATGTGTAGGCGCGCTTAGGCCAACTAAAGGGTGGACGACATGTCGATATCCGCGAATATTGCTCCGCATTTGCCACATCTGCGGCGTTTTGGACGGGCGCTCACGGGCAGTCAAGAAAGTGGCGATGCCTATGTGGTCGCTGTTCTTGAATCGTTTGTTGCCGATCCCAGAACATTCTCGACTGTGGCCGAGCCGCGAATCGCCCTGTATCAGAGCTTTATCAAGCTCTGGAACTCAGTTGATTTGAACTTGGTTGCTTCACAGGCTGTCAAAAACTCCCGCGCGCGCACGTTAGAGTCGATCACACCACTGCCACGACAGGCCTTCCTGCTGACCTCGGTTGAGGGTTTTACACCGTTGCAGGCCGCCCAAATTCTCGACGCGCCCGTGGAACGACTGACGGCGCTGCTAGATCAGGCAGGCCGCGAGATTGCAGAGCAGGTCGCAACCGACGTGTTGATTATCGAAGACGAGCCGTTGATCGCGATGGACCTGGAAAGCCTTGTCCAGGATCTGGGGCACCGCGTCACGGCGATAGCGCGCACGCGCAGTGAGGCGGTGGCGGCGGTGCGAACCGCCCAACCGGGGCTGGTGCTTGCCGATATCCAGCTGGCCGATGGAAGCTC
Source organism: Hyphomicrobiaceae bacterium (assembly GCA_043718785.1). GTDB lineage: Bacteria > Pseudomonadota > Alphaproteobacteria > Rhizobiales > Hyphomicrobiaceae > JAYSVA01. The sequence continues at coordinate 11,871 of JAYSVA010000106.1, read as the reverse complement.
TGGGCTCGATGCGATCAATGAGATCCTTCTGGGATTTGACGTGCCCGTCATTTTCATCACGGCCTATCCAGAACGGCTGCTTACTGGTGAACGCCCGGAGCCCACGTTCCTGATCACCAAACCGTTCGAGATCAACACCGTTCGGGCCATCATTAGTCAGGCGCTGTTTTTCGGGACGAACGCGCGCGTTCCCGGCAGACGGGTTACGAACGCTCGTGTTTCCTAGCGGTCATGTAAGTGCTGACCCGCACCGCCGTGCTGAGACGGTGCGGGCAAGAGATTGGCTTTTCCCAGGGGGCACTGGGAGCCGCCGCCCTCCACGCCTGAACGTCCGAGTCGTTCAAATGTTCCGGTGCGGATGAATTCACTGGGAGGAAAGCGGTATGGAACCAATAGAGGCCGACGGCACTTATGCCGTTGACAGGATACCTGCCGTCACTTTGATTAGCTGCATCGGAAATGCGAGCACCATGTGGGTTTGTTGCCATCAACTGCCGCTACGCTGAACCATCAAGGTTCATGGGACATCAGCAACGCTGAATTGTTTGTGCTTGGACTGCTTTCTATCAGCCAGATCCTCGTGACATGCTGCCTCTTGGCGATGACGGGATACCCGCGCAACATGAAGTTGCTCGGTTCAAGCGCGATTCAGTGGGTGATCGTCGTTATCGGCGTTGGCGGCCTAGCGCAGATGGCAACGCTGACGACACGGCCTAACGGCATGATTTTGCTGATTGGCACCATCGCAGCTTTGTTCGCCGCCGTCGGAACGTTAGCCGCGTTCCCGGAATTCGCGCCATGGCCGGTGTCGGCGGTTATGCCAATCCAAGTGGCAGCTGCAGAGACTGACGGCGCTCAGCTCCGTACAGATCTCGCAGCAGCGCATGCTCTCAACATTAGCTTGCAGACGCAAATGAAGCAGCTCACACGTGATGTTACGCATCGCACTAAGAACGTCTTGGCGGTTGTGCACGCCATTGCTCGACAAACAGCGGCAAAGGCTCCCGGTGAGTTTCTCGAAAATTTCGGTGGCCGCATTCAATCACTGGCGCGATCCCATGACCTTCTCGTCAATCAGGATTGGCGCGGCGTCGACCTGCTTGAGTTGATTACAATGCAACTCACAGAGCAATCCGATCTGATCGGAACCCGGATCCTACTCTCGGGCCCAACTGTGACGCTGGGTCCGGAGGCATCACAAAACTTTGCCTTGGCGATCCACGAGCTTGCCGACAATGCCCGGAAACATGGTGTGCTGTCCGGACCAGATGGCACCGTAACCGTTGCGTGGCACTTCGTCGGCCCCCCGACGTTGCCGGATGCCCAACCCACGGGACAGGCACTGTCGTTGAGCTGGATTGAACTCGGGTCCGCGCTAAGTTCGCCGCTGCCAAATCCACCATTGAAGAGTGGCTTCGGGCGGTCGTTTCTCGAGACTGCTGTAGGTCGCACACTAGACGGTCGCGCGAGACTTGATTTTCAGCTGCGTGGACTGGTGTATGAGATCGAAATTCCATCGTACCATATCGTATAATGCGATATTTGGTCGCCGATTTGGAGTATTTACCGGGAAATAAAAGCGAACCAGAGGAATTATGCCGTTAAATACGTTGGAGTCGGTTTGGAACATATTATCTCGCTCAGCGTTTTTGAGTTGGAGGGCCCGTCAATTCATTTCAGTGGTTCCGTTCGCACGCACCGAGAAATAACATGACGACAGCTGATATCGCGGCACCGCCGTCAAGGCCGGGGCCCGCAAATCCTGTCCCGCATCCACCCGGCCCTTCATCGTGGCAATTCCTCAAATTTGCGGTTGGCTTCTGGTCGGGCACAGAACGGCGAACGGCGTCGTTCTGGACGGCTGGAGCCTTGTTGCTGATCGTGGCGAACTTGCTGGTCGCCATCGGCCTGAACAACTGGAACCGGACTTTCTTCGATGCACTCGAACGCAAGGATGGCAACACCCTCGTCACTTCGGTCGCGGTGTTTTTGGCACTGATCGTAGCTGGAGCCGCATTTGCTGTAGCGATGGTCAAATGCCGTATGACGCTGCAAGTCCGCTGGCGTAGTTGGGTGACCGGGCAACTCCTGCGGCGTTGGATCGGTGAGCAACGCTACTACCGGCTGGCCATCACAGATGAGGGGGCCATCAACCCTGAGTATCGTCTCGCTGAAGACGCGCGGTTAGCCACTGAGCCAGTCGTGGAGTTCGTCATCGGCTTCATTGTCGCCTTGCTGGCAGCGCTGACATTTGTCGGCGTATTATTCGTTGTCGGCGGATCAATTTCGGTGCCGCTGTTCGGCGTGCAGTGGGTCATCCCCGGCTACATCGCCCTAGCGGCTGTCGCTTATGCGGTGGTGATGTCGGGCGTAACATACTTTGTCGGCCGACCTCTGGTCGGGTTGATCGGAGCAAAGAATGAGGCTGAGGCACAGTTCAGGTTTGAAGCCACGCGGATTCGCGAGAATGCTGAGAGCATCGCCCTGATCAAAGGCGACGACGACGAGCGACAGCGGTTGGCATTGACGTTCAACGCCAATGTGGCACGCTGGATTGATGTCATCAGGCAATACTCGCGGCTGACGTGGATCATCAACAGTAATGCGTTTATGGCACCGCTCATTCCGGTGTTTCTGGCGGCCCCCAAATATCTGGCGGGTGAGTTATCCCTCGGCGCCGTCATGCAGATTGCAGCCGCATTCATTGCTGTTTTGCAAGCACTGAATTGGTTTGTCGAAAACTTCATCCGGCTGGCGGAATGGTCAGCATCGGCACGGCGTGTCAACGAATTCCAGCTCGCATTGGCGCGGGTTAGCGAAAACGGTAACGGCCCGAACATCGAGATTGCGGTGAGCCCGGACAGAAGCATCTATTTCGACGGGCTATCGATTGTTCACCAGGATGGCCGGATCGTGATTGCGGACGCAGATATCAGTATTGGCCCAGGCGAGCGGGTGTTACTCGGCGGTGATTCAGGGACAGGCAAGAGCACTCTGATCCGGGCTATCGCCGGGCTGTGGCCTTGGGGGCACGGGCAGATCCTGCTGCCGAAGGGTGCCAAAATCTCGTTCGTCCCGCAGCGTCCGTATTTGCCATTGGGGCGTTTGCGTGACGCACTGGCGTATCCTGATGATGGTGATGCTCTCGGTGACGTGGCTGCCCTCAAAGCCCTTAGGGGAGCAGGCCTTGCGTATCTGGCGGACCGCTTGGATTCCGACGAGAAGTGGGATCAGATCCTGTCTGGCGGTGAGCGCCAGCGGGTGGCGTTCGCGCGGCTACACATACACCGGCCGACCATCATCGTGATGGACGAGGCAACCGCGGCCCTCGATGTGGAAAGCGAGCATCGCTTGCTCGTCCGGTTGTTCCACGAACTGCCCGAGACGACAATTATCAGTGTTGGTCATCGCCAGGGGCTGGCGGAACACCATACCCGGACCATGACGCTCAAACGGCATCGCCTTGGTGGCCAGTTGACGTCGACATCCAGCCGCCGCGATGTCGAAACTGGGGATGCGGAAAGACTGGAGCTTCGAGCAGGAATAGCGTAGCGTAACTCTCTATAGTCTCGATGAAATTTGGCAGTTGGGTCTGATACTAACAGGCACCCGTTGTCCCAGACTTTCAAAGCGTTTTATCTGTCAAACGGGGTTATTGTATGCGTTTGACTGACGTCCGAGCAGCATTGGCGACGATCCGGGCCGAGCCATCGCGTTGGTGGAACCGCCCGCGCCGCCTCCGAACACTGTTGACAGCGATGGCGGTGACGCTGGTCGTGCCGGCGCTGGCGTTTTCGGTTTATCTCGTGGCCCGCTCCGAACAGCAGAGCCGGGACCTGTACGAAAAGCGGCTGGTCCAGGTGGCGACAGGTCTAACCAATGACCTGGATCGTGAGTTTGAACGCATTTTGACCCTGCTGGACACGCTGGCACTATCGACCCGCCTCAGGACCCGCGATTTTGCTGGCTTCCATGCGACGGCCGTCGCGGCGGTCAGCCGCCTTGGTGCGAGCGTTATTGTGGTGGGTCCAGAATCGCAGCAGTTGCTCAACACGCGCGTGCCCTACGGCACGCCACTGCCAAAGATGTCTGATTTGATTTCGGCTGAGACAGTTCGCACGACGAAAGCCCCTGTAGTTTCAAACTTAATCTTCGGCGCGGTCTCCCAACGGCATGTGTTCAACGTCCTGGTGCCGTTGACGCAACCGAGCTTAACGGATCATGTTCTGGTTGTTTCTCTCAGCGCGGAGCATCTTTTAAAGATCATGACGGGCCAAAGCTTGCAGCCGGGTTGGGTCACTGGCATATCGGATCGCGACGGGGTGATTGTGGCGCGTTCAAGAGATCACAACACGTTCGTTGGCAAACGGTTGCCGCCGGAACTGCTTGAGGCCAGCCGACGGAGCACAGGGGCATTCTCAACGGTCAGCACCGAGATGGTGAACACCATGCGCGCTGTGCAACGCTCGAAGGTTTCGGGTTGGCTGGTATCGGCTAACGTGCCGCTTGCGCTTGTTAAGGCCGAAATTCGTCGTTCACAGGCGATGCTCGTGTTGGGCACTCTTGGCCTAATCGCGCTGGCGGCCGCACTCGCAGCGTTGTTCGCACGTTTGATCAATGGGCCGATGCGGGCGTTGGCGGCTTCAGCGGTAACCCTCGAAAGCAACCACATTCCGGAGCTCCTAAATTCCCCGGTGGCCGAGGCTAACGACGTGGCGGCAGCGCTGCGGGCGGCATCCATCGAGCTCAGGACCCGGACCACATCGTTGCGCACGAGCGAGCAACGCCTCAAGCTGGCGCAGCAAACCGCGCAACTAGCCTACGCCGACTTGGATTTGGTGACCAACAGAGCGACCGTCTCGGATACGTTCGCCGACGTGGTGGGTTTTCAGTTGCCGTTGGATGTCTCAATGGCGTCACAAACGTTTATCGCCAACGTTCATCCTGACGACCAGTCGCGCGTCACCGCGAGCACACGCAGCAGTTTGGAGCGCTCAGGTTTTGCCGAAGATAAATTCCGTATTGTTGCTGCGAATGGCGTCGTTCGGTGGGTCTCAACGCACTGTGAAACGTTTGCTGATGAAACTGGTAAGCCCACGCGCATGTTGCTGACGCTTCTGGATGTGACCCAAGCGACGCAACAGGAGGAACATATCAATTTCCTGTTGCGGGAAGTTTCACATCGGTCAAAAAATCTGCTGACTGTCATCCAGGCGATGGCAACGCAAACCGGCCGGACCAGTCCGGACTTCGCGGCATTCCAACACCGGTTTTCACAGCGGTTGCAGGGAATGGCGGCATCGCATGATCTGCTCGTCAGCCAGGATTGGCGTGGGGTCGATGTCGGTGCTTTGGTGCGGGCACAAGTGCGTCCGTTTGCTGATGAGCGCGGCGGTCGATTGAAGCTGGCTGGCCCCGACTTGCTGTTGAAGCCAGAAGCTGCCCAGTCGCTGGGGCTCGCACTGCACGAGCTGGCAACCAACGCCACAAAGTACGGCGCATTGAGTGTGCCGCAGGGTAAGGTTGATATTTTCTGGCACGCCACGCCGAGCGATGCTGCATCACGCTTCCGGCTGACGTGGCAGGAAACCGGCGGGCCTGACGTCGTCATCCCAACCAGCAAGGGTTTCGGTCACACCGTGTTTGACCGCATGATTACGCAAGCTTTGAGCGCATCCATTGATTTACAATACCCGCAAGCCGGCGTCGTCTGGTCGCTGGAGACCGCGCTCGACAACGTGGCCACGATGTAAATGAGAAAACCCCCGCCGGTGGGTTCCGGCGGGGGGGGGCGATCAACCGCATCTGCGATCGTGTCAGCGGCGCTGAGCAACAGGCATGACCGCCGCAACATCATGACGGGCGAAGCCGCGCCAGATGATCCCTTGGTCACGATGCGAGCCGCCCGTCAGCGCGGCGCTCCAGGCCGCCACCAAACCCGCGAGTAACGAGGCCGCCGCCAGGAACGCTGCAAGAATGCCGGTTTTGCGTGCACGGTCGACGGTCGCCTTGGCCGTGATAATCGCCTGATCAACGCGCAAGACCGCTTCCGGCATCGTTAGGCCGGTCCGGTTTGCAACCAGTTGCGACAGGTATGTGCGATCCGCCAAGCTCATCTCACCGCGCCCGATTCCGGTCGCCAGTAATCGCCCGGCTTCTGCGCGCATCGCGCCGGATTGTTGTCCCGGATCGCGGTTCGGATCGTACGGGATGGTGGAGCGAAATAGGCTGTCGATGGCGTAGGTGTTCGTATCCGTTGACGCGGTCGCCGTCCGCGTTGCCATCGCGCCAACATCAGCGGCACCGCGCGTGACGCCGCCCGCGGTCATGGCCAGCAGCACAGCTCCGAACAGTACACCGACCGCCCAAACCAGCGCGCCATGGACGCCGTCGCGGTATTCAACCTCCGCAGGCTTGGTGTCATTCCACGGCCGCCGCATCCGCCCGGCGAGATAGCCGCCAGCAGCGAACGCTCCCACTTGCACCAGCACCGCAAACAACGTTGCCAGAACCGCGAATGTCATCATCGAGGAACCAGACCCCGCCCACGGCGAGATAATGGAAAGGCCAATTCCCGAGCCAAACGTAAAGAGCACAAATGAAATGGCACCAGCGATTGCCGCCCCCGCCAATGCGCAGGGCCAATCGATGTAGGAACCGTCACGCTCATTATCGCTGGGTGCGGCATCGCGGATCATGACTGTATCGGCCATTGGCAAACCTCCTTTTAATGAAATGCGAATTTCTAGCGCAACCCCAGCATGCTGAGGATGAACATGATGATCACAATCAGACCTACGAGATATACGATTCCGTTCATGGGACGCTCCATCGGTTTGACCGCGCGCACGCGTGATCCAACCCTAACTCGTTGCCGCGAGTTTAGTTCCAGGCCTCGGCAATCTTTGCTGCCGTTCCAAAAAAAAACCACCCCGCGCTGACCGGATTTGCCGATCAGCGGGAGGTGGAAGAAGCACGGCCCCGGGGGGGTGAGGCTATGCCCAGGCTTGATCGGAGACGGAGGGAGTTCGCCGCCGACAGCGCTGCAACCGGGGGGGGGCGTGCAGCGTCGAAGTTATAACGTCACCAACTTCAAAAGGTTCCGGCAGTCAAACACGATTTTCTGGTCTATCGGTTGGAACTGACGGCGGAGGTTCGCGTTACCTGGGACGGCGTGTCGGCAATCCGGCGCCAAAACAGCCCATGGAGCGAACTCATGAATACCTTACGTGATCTATTCGAGGACACTTTGCGGGACGTCTATTACGCCGAGAGTGCGATTTTGAAAGCGCTGCCGAAGATGACCAAGGCCGCTGGAAGCAAGAAACTTCAAGCGCTATTCACGGCCCACCTCGCCGAAACCAAAGACCAAATTCTGCGTCTTGATGAGGTGTTCGCACTCATCGACGTCAAGCCATCGGGCAAAGAGTGCCCTGCGATCAAGGGGATCATCCAAGAGGGTGAAGATCTGATCGGTGAGAAGCCAGCGCAAGCGGTGCTTGACGCTGGCTTGCTGGCGGCGGCTCAGGCCGTCGAACATTACGAAATGGCTCGCTACGGAACGCTCCGCGCCTGGGCCGATCAATTAGGATACACGGCCGCCGCAAAACTTCTCGAGCAAACCCTTTCGGAAGAAAAATCGGCAGATGCGCAACTGTCAGTTTTGGCCCTCGCGGTGGTGAACGCAAAAGCAGACAGTGAAAAGCCCAGTTCGAAATCAGATAAAAGCCATTCGACCAAATCAGATGGTCAACGCGGCCCATCGTCAAGTCACTCTGGTTAAAAATTATTGACCTGATCCTGCAACCATTTCCGGCACACCGCGTTGTGGTTGCAGTTACCAAATGGAGACGACACATGAAAAAACTGATCTACACAGCTCTGGCCGCGAGCCTCACCACATTGAGCGCCCAGGCACAGACGACCACCACGCCAGCAACACCAGCACCGGCACCAAGCGTCACCACGACGGTGCCGACAGCAACGCCACCCGCGAAAACGCCGGAAGCGGGCGCACCTTTGCCGGGCTCCAACAGCTTCACCCAGGCACAGGCAACCGCCCGCATCGTTGAACTTGGCTACACCGACGTCAAAGGTCTGGACAAGGACTCCGCTGGGGTATGGCGCGGCACTGCGATGAAAAATGGCAAGTCGCAGAATGTCGCCCTGGATTTCAAGGGCAACATCGTCGTCAGCCAGAACTAATTTCGCCCCCTCATTAAAACCACGAGTACAGGAGTTTCAAATCATGGCTTCCACAACAAACGCCGCGACGCATCTTTACGACAACTATGATGACGCTAAAAACGCCATCCGGGATCTGGAGGCTGCAGGCGTCGCCGGATCTGAGATCAGCATTATCTCGAAGGACGCTGATGGCAAGATCACCGAGACCACAGACGGTACCTCAGGTACAGCAACCGGCGCGTCCATTGGCACGGTACTTGGCGGTGGTGCCGGCCTCCTGGCTGGGCTCGGCATGTTGGCAATTCCCGGCATCGGTCCGGTTGTCGCCGCTGGTTGGCTCGCGTCAACCGCTATGGGCGCAGTCGTCGGGATGGCATCCGGTGGCATCATCGGGGCACTGACCGACCTGGGCGTCAGCGACGACCACGCCAACGTTTACGCCGAAGGCTTGCGTCGCGGTGGCACATTGTTGTCGGTGCGCACTGCCGAGATCTCGCAGGCCAACGTTGTGGCGATCATGGATCGCTACGGACCGGTCGATCCGGACGCCCGCGCCTCCATCTACCGCAAAGAAGGGTGGAACAAGTTCGAGGACCGGGCCGGCCGCGCGTCATCAGGCGAGCGTAGCCAGCAACCATACGTTTGAACAGTCGTCCGGGCACCCTGCGTGCCCGGGCGTTCTTATTGTCGGCGAAACCGGTCCGGATTATTCGGCCAAACGCGGCGGTGGTTCGTGCAACAGACATTGGTCAAGCAATCGCCGGAATACTCGCCCGCAGATCAATCTATCCTTTTGCGGAATATTGCTGACACTCAGGACAGTGACTCCTTTGGCCAACTATTCGGGATGTTTAGCACGCCGCTGAGACGGTATTTCGTCCGGCGGGGCTGCAGCCTTGCGACTGCCGAGGAGCTGAGCCAGGATACTTTATTGACGGTCTGGCGGAAGGCGTCGCTGTACCGCAGCGAGCGCGGCACCGTATCTGCCTGGATTTTCGTGATGGCGAGAAATCTCCGCATTGACCAGCTACGCCGGGAGTGCCCCTGGTTTGCGGTTGACCCACAAGTAACGGAAGGGATCGCATCCGGCGACGTGCCCGCCGACGAACAAATATTCTTGCAACAGCAGTCTGCTTTGCTCGCCCGTGCCATCGGCGAGCTGACGTTTGCGCAGTGGCAGGTCGTTAGTCTCTCGGCTGGCGAGGGTCTGTCGCACAGCCAAATCTCAAGGCAATTAGCTGTGCCACTCGGCACGGTGAAATCTCGTACGCGACTAGGCCATGCAAAATTGCGCTCGGCCCTTGACGATCTCAGATGAGCCCATCCCAGCCAGACAGGAGTTAACCATGACAACCAACATCGGACGTACTGACCGGATCATCCGCTTGATCCTCGGCGTGGCGCTGATTGCTCTAGCGCTAGGCTACATCCCAGGGGTCACCCAGCAGGTCTGGGGTTGGATCGGATTAATTCCACTCGCAACGGCGTTTTTCGGAACATGCCCAATTTATTCGGTCTTGGGCACGTCAACTTGCAAACGAGCTCAATAGTTTGCGCTTGGTTCGGTTCTGCCACGACCTAAAATCGGATTTCCTGTTCTGGGCGGCGATGGTGACTGCGGAAGACGCGATGATCGGCTCACTGCTGGCAACAGATCCCGCACTGGTTCGAGAGGCAGCATCAAGCGAACAAGCGCGTGTGCGGTCTATTTTGCGGAGTATACTTCCGGTGAGCGTGCGGGCATCAGGGCTGTTAAATGATGCACGACTGGCTGGTTCGCCGACCCCGATGCCGTTGGACCGCATCAAGGCTCCGATGCTGGCCATCGCACTCGAAGATAACCGCTTCGAAACGCTTGCGGCTGCGCGCCACATCGTCAACAGCGTCTCCGGCGCAAGATTGGTATCCTATCCCGCTGGCGGCCACGTCTGGGTTGGCCGCGACAAACAGTTGTTTGCGGAAGTGAGCGCGTTTCTCGCTCGCGTCAGGAATTAACGCCAAGGATCCAACCCAGATGGGACGCTATCTCATGGTTCGGCGTTTTGGTCAGGTCTTTGTCGACCTCGTGGACAGTGACGTCCCGCAACCGTCCCTTTAGCTCCGGTCGGATCATACCAAGAACGGTCGGTGGTGCCACGATGACCAACCGATCAAACGCACCTTCTGCGTGTTTGTCAGCTAACGTATCGAGCACGCTAGCGACGAACGTCCGCTTCAACTGCGCGTGCTGGTCAACGTGCGGTTCGATTGCGTGGCGGGCATGCCCCTGCGATTCATGGCTCCGGCCGGGCCGTTCCGTGCCGAGCTCATGGTTGGCTGGCAAGTCCGCCACGAAGCTGAGACCGGGAACCTCCGTCAGGTGATGTTCTGCGCCAGTGCTGGCAAGTATGCGCGCGCGCCCGCCGTCGGCAATTAGAATCCAGGTTCTGGTCTGTTTCATCGGTGATGTGTCCTCTGTGAGTGTGGAGACCCAGTATTGCTTGGCTTGCATTCAATACATTGATCAGCATCAATTGGTGCGCGGCCAAAGCCAGTTCAGCAGCCGCGCGAATGTGTGTGTGTTCAAACCACCGACCGGCCTGAGTTTACCAGCGCCGGCATGAGGGCGAACGCCGCTAGCAAACTCAGATACATCAATCCTGCGGGGGTGGCGAAATACGCGAGTTGCTCCGACCACGTAATGCCACGAATTGCGGTGCCGACAGTTATGTCGGCCAGGATCAGAATGATCAGGGCGATCAGCCCCATTGTCACTAACGACCATGTGAGGATTGATAACCCGATCTTCGGCGGCACCCAATACGCTGTAACCATCATGGCAGCGATGAGCAGCGGTGCTTCGCAAAGCGCCGCTGCGGTTACGCCGATCATCGGCTCAAGCCAGAGCACACGGATCGGCCCGAGCACGAAGCCGACGCCGAAGACGATCATAAAATACAGCACCGCCGCCACAATAACGCGGATGGTTTGTGGCGTCTGGCTCATCGCTGTCGTGGACGGGAGCTGTGCCATGTTCGCCTCCTGGTTATTCAAATTTCTTTTTGACGAGCCGTTCCTGAATTTTGCGTTCCTCCCATTCCCGGCCGAACTAACTCCTATGGTCAGTGATATGAGTTCAATGCGACATCAGCACGGGCAGGCGCATGTTTTTGAGGACGTCGCGGGTAGCACCGCCGAGGATGAACTCGCGCAGCCGCGAATGGCCGTAGCAGCCCATCACCAGCAGGTCAGAGCCAAAGGCCGTGGCCTGCCGCAGAAGCTCTGCGCCGACATCACCACCGACCGCTGTCGCTTGCGACGCTTGGCATTTGACATGGTGGCGGGCCAGCGTGGCGCACAGCCCAGCGGCCGGGATGTCGCCTGAAATCTCCCGCTCTTGCTCCGGATTGATCCAGACGACGTTGACGTCATCAGCGGCCTTTAATAGCGGCAGGGCGTCGAACACCGCACGCGCCGACTCGCGACGGCCATTCCAGGCGACGGTGATCGTTTTGGCAGGCGCGGCGGCCTTGCCGACGTTGGGCACGATCAGCACCGGGCGACCACTTTCCAGGGCCATGCGTTCGGGATCTTCGAGCATGTCGGAGTAGCGCCAGTCCGGATCGCGCTGGCTGCAGATGAACAGATCGGCGGCGCGGGCATGATCCATCAGGGCACCGGGAGCGGTGATAAAGTCGGCATCGG
>JAYSVA010000105.1:0-4307 GCA_043718785.1 Hyphomicrobiaceae bacterium | reverse complement strand
TGTGCGGCTCCCACATCGCGGCCCCGCAGCATTGGCGCTGGACGAGCGGGATGGCTCAGTTAGAGTGCGCGCCATCCACAACCAAGAGCCGACGATCAGTTGGCTGCTCGCTCAGGGACGACACAATCATGGCTCAGAACAAAGTTGCAATCATCACGGGCGCTGGCACCGGCATCGGTCGCGCCTCGGCGTTGGCATTGCAGGCAGACGGCTACGACGTTGTGCTGGCCGGCCGCCGCAAAGAGGAGCTCGACAAGACCGCCGCGATGGCGAAGGCCGGTGGCGGGCGTATGCTGGTGGTGCCAACTAACGTGTCGGATGAAGCGCAGGTCAAGGCGCTGTTTGCCAAAACCAAGGAGGCGTTTGGCCGTCTGGATGTGCTGTTCAACAATGCTGGCATGGGTCTGCCAGCAGGGCCCATGGAAGACATTCCGGTCGCCCAGTGGCGCGAAGTGGTCGATGTTAATCTGACCGCGTGCTTCATGTGCGCCCAGGAAGCCATCAAGATGATGAAAGCGCAGAGCCCGAAGGGTGGCCGCATCATCAACAACGGCTCGATCTCGGCGCACGCGCCACGGCCGATGTCGGTGGCTTACACCGCGACCAAGCACGCCATCACCGGCCTGACCAAGTGCATCTCGCTCGATGGTCGCATCAACGACATCGCCTGCAGCCAGATCGACGTCGGCAACGCCGACACCAACATGGGCGGCCGCATGAAAGCAGGCGTGCCGCAAGCCAATGGCCAGATTGCACCGGAAGCCGTCATGGACGTCGCGCACGTCGCCTCGGCGGTGCGCTATATGTCCGGCCTGCCGTTAGATGCCAACGTCCAGTTCATGACCATCATGGCAACCAAGATGCCGTTTGTCGGGCGTGGTTGAGGGCGCGCGTAGGGGGAGCGTGATAAGGTGGGACGGCTTCTCACAGTCCCTCCGATGCCTTCCAAAATAATTACTCTCATAACGAAGTTCAGTTGCTTGGGCGTGTACTATTCATGCCAAAGCAAGAGCTGCCCCGTAGAGTGCGGGTTGCTTTGGGACCATAAACAAGGGGGGCGTCATGGCGAACGGACCGCAATTCACCAGGTATATGATCCCACTCTTGCAGGTGCTGCGTGAGATGGGTGGTGCTTCGTCGTCTTACGAGGCGACCGATCTGGTGATTGAGAAAGAGAAAATTCCCGAAAGTGAGCTGGCGCAAACTCTGAAGAACGGCCAATCGAGAATTCGAAACCAGATTGCTTGGGCACGGATGTATCTCGTGCATTCGGGCCATATCGACTCGTCGGCGCGGGGGGTGTGGCGCTTAACTGAAAAAGGCATGCAAGACGATTTGTCAGCTGTCGATTCAGTTACCCTGTTCAAGTCAGTTCAGGGCACGCTCAAGAGTGAGAAAAGTACAGAAGCGCCAAGTAAGAACGGTGATGAACTCGCTGCTCAAGTTGAGGCAGAGGAAGAGCGATTAGAAGCCGAAGAGACCGCGTTACTGCCTTTGCTAAAGACACTCAGTCCGGAAGGTTTCGAAAGGCTGTGCGAAAGACTTTTGCGAGAGCATAATTTTCAAAACGTCAAAGTAACTGGACGATCCGGTGACGGTGGGATTGACGGCGAGGGGATACTTGAGATCAACCCGTTGATGAGTTTCAAAGTTATTTTTCAGTGCAAACGTTATCAAGGCTCTGTCGGGGCACCGCAGATACGGGACTTCCGAGGTGCTATGATGGGCCGTGCTGACAAAGGCATTTTTCTTACCACCGGCATATTTACGATGGAGGCCAAGAAAGAGGCCGTTCGAGACGGTGCACCCCCAATCGAGCTTGTTGATGGCGAGAAACTTGTCAAGATGTTTGAAAAGCGCGAGTTGGGCGTTAAGCCGAAAGTGACCTATGAGGTCGATGCAGAATTCTTTAAGGAATTCAAATAACGATAATGCAAGATGGATCCGGTGGATTTGAAGTCCGCGTTTTGAGCCAACTATTCCCACGGTCTTGTCCGCAAACCTAAGCTCGCGACTGGAAAGCAGTCGTCACTTACGGTCAGTCCAACTCGGTGGTGTCATAGCGGGTGTCGGGGTTGCGACCGCCGGGTGAGTTCTTGAACACGAAGCGGATGCACAAGTGTGCGCCGCCAAAACACAGCACCGCCGCGCCAATTACGAACGCTAGGTCCGCGACCTGATAGTTCGGCCCATAGATGTGGCGCAATAAGTCATAGGCATGGGCTGAAGCCGCGAGGCCGACCATGAGCAGTATGAGGGCAATCAGGGCTGCTAAGATTTTCATTAATCCGCCGCCCCTCACTCCGCCTCAGGTGCCTTCGCCGCCTTCACGTACGGTGCGACCGTGCCGTTGAGCTTGACGGTCAGCGGGTTGCCTTTGCGGTCTTTGGTTTTACCGGCGGCGACGCGGATCCAGCCTTCGCTGACGCAGTATTCCTCGACGTTGGTTTTCTCCAAGCCGTTGAACTTGATGCCGATATCCATCTGCAGCAGCTCGTCGTTGTAGTGCGGGCTGGCCGGATTGGTCGACAGGCGGTCTGGCAGCGTGATGGCGTCGGTCATGGTCATGGCTCTTGGCAAGCGTTGAATGGATTGTTCCGCCTTGTAGTCCGCTCAGGGGGCGTGTGTCCAACCGTCGATTCAATCGTTCGCCGCCCGCCCCAGCAGGGCCAGCACTTCAGCCGTGTGTTGGCCGAGTTCGGGGGCGGGGTGGCGGACGCGGCAGGGCGCGTTCTGGAACTTCATCGGGAAGCCGACCATGCGGATGTTGCCACGGCCGGGGTGGGCCACATCCATGGTCATCTGCTGGTGCTGGATTTGCGGATCGGCGAACACCTGCGTTAGCGTGTTGACCGGGCCTGCAGGCACGCCTGCGCGGTTCAGGTGCTCAACCCAGTAGGCGGCAGGCTTGGCGGCCAGCCGCATCTCCACCAGCCCGTTCAGGGCTGCGCGGTTCTTGATCCGCAGCGGATTGGTGGCGAACTCCGGGTTGACCTTGGCGTCCGAGAGGTCGAGCGCATCCATCAGACGGCCGAAGAACGTGTCGTCGGGTGGCGCAATCGCGATCTTCTGGTCGGCGGCTTGGAACAGGCCATAGGGCGCGGCAATCGGGTGATCGTTGCCGGTGCGTGGCGGCAGCTCGCCGGTGGCGAAGTGGTTGGCCGCCAGATAGGCGAACATGCTGATCGCCGCGTTGGTCATGGCCACGTCGACGCGCTCTCCCGCAGGATCGGACGCGCTGCCATGGCGCTCGCGTCCCAGCAGCGCCGCCGTAACGCCGAGCGCGGCATACAACCCGGCGACCATGTCGGTGACGGGCATGCCGGTCCGCATCGGCGGGCCGTCGGCGGTGCCGTTGGTGCTCATGAAGCCGCTCATCGCCTGGGCAATAAAGTCGAACGCCGGGCGATCCTTGTACGGGCCGTCCGCGCCAAAGCCGGAGATTGCGGCGGTGACCAAGCCGGGCCGGATCGCTTGCAGCCGCGCATCATCGAAGCCGAGCCGGGCCAGCACGCCCGGCCGGAAATTTTCGACCAAGGCATCGGCCCCGGCGATCAGGTCGGTCAGCGCCTGTTTGCCCGCCGTCGACTTGAGGTCCAGCACCACCGAGCGCTTGTTGCGATTGAACCCGGCGAAATACCAGCTCATGCCCGCCGGTGCCGCGCCTTGGGTGCGGACGCTATCACCATCCGGCGTTTCGATCTTGATTACATCAGCGCCGAGATCGCCGAGGATCATCGTCGCAAACGGCCCCGACAGCACCCGCGTCAGATCAACAATGCGATAGCCAGCCAGGGGACCGGGTCGGGGAGCGGGTTTCTCAGTCGTCATCGGTGCCTCGAATGTTTGCGCAACGGTTGAATAACCCAACCACCGCCAGACCGCGAGCGGCTTCGCCCGCAGATGTCGCATGCGCAAACAGCAGCTGGCAGCCCTGGATGGGAGAGCGGGCTGGTGTTTGCGGCTTAACTCATTCCGCTTTCAGCGGGCGTTGCATGAGGCGGCCAATGACGTCGGTGATGGGGGCGTCGTTTTCGAGGATGTCGCAGACGGCGGCGGCGATCGGCACTTCGATGCCAGCGCGAGCGGCGATGTCGACCATGGCGCGGGCGGTAAACGCGCCCTCGGTGACGCTTTTCTGGCCGGCCATGATGTCGGACAGCGTTTTGCCCTCGCCTAAGGCCAGCCCGAGGGTGAAATTGCGGGACTGGGCGCTGGAGCACGACAGCACGAGATCACCGAGGCCGGACAGGCCCGCCAGCGTTTCAGGCTTGGCCCCCTGGACCCGGCCAAAGCGGGTCAGTTCG
>JAYSVA010000104.1:0-9928 GCA_043718785.1 Hyphomicrobiaceae bacterium | reverse complement strand
CTTTGAGGGCGGGCACGTCGGGGTTGGCTTCTGTGGCGATCAATTCGAGATCGTCGGTGTCAGCGATCAGTTTGGGCGCGACTTTGTTGCGCGCCGCTGAGGCTTTCAGCAGCACCCGCAGCAGGTCAACCAGTGCAGTTGCTTCGGCGCTAAGACCCTGCGGCGAGTTCAGCGGCGGCACGGTTTTCATATCCCGCGCCAGCCCGGCCTTCACGGCGTCGATAATCTCTTTGGCGCGGCCAGACCGCGAGAACCCTTCCGACAGCGTCCGCAGCTCGCCGAGTTTGGACACTTCCGTCGGCATCTGGTTGGCGATGTCGTACAGCGCTTCATCGCGCAAAATACGGGCGCGCGGCACGTCTTGCGATTGCGCTAAGCGTTCGCGCCATGCCGCCAGTTCCATCAGCACGGCCAGGGTTTTGCGGCTCTTGACGCGCAGCTTCAGGCGACGCCAGGCATCTTCCGGCTTGGTCTCGTAGGTGGCGGGCGCGGTCAGCTCCGCCATTTCCTGGTCGAGCCACTGGCTGCGATCCGTGGACTCAAGTTCGGTTTTCAGGAACTTGTAGATGTCGCGCAGATGCGTCACGTCACCGATGGCATAGGTCAGCTGCTTGTCACTGAGCGGGCGGCGGCTCCAGTCGGTAAAGCGCGAGGACTTATCGAGATCCTTGCCGACGACCTTCTTGACGAGGTTGACGTAGCTGACCGACTCGCCGAACCCGCAGACCATGGCGGCAACTTGGCTGTCGAAGATCGGGTGCGGAATAATGCCAGCCTGGGCGTAGACGATCTCGATGTCCTGCCGACCGGCGTGGAACACCTTGACCACCGATTCTTTCGCCATCAGCTCGTAAAACGGCTTCAGATCAATGCCCGGTGCTAGCGGATCGACGATAACCTCGTCGTCAGGTCCGGCCATCTGAATGAGACACAGCTCCGGCCAGAATGTCTGCTCGCGCAAAAATTCCGTATCAACAGCGACATAGGGGTGGCGGCCCAGGCTTTCGCAGGCGGCAGCGAGGTCGGATGTGGTGACAATAAGGCGCATGAACGCCGTATATCCGAGATGCCGCCGCCTGTCCTGCATTGGTTTGATGAAAAACGGCCACACGTGAAGAAAAAGTGACACAGGGTTAGCGCGGGCGGACACTTGCGACTCAAGCCGCCTGCTTCGCCCCTGCCACCAGCCGGACGATATCGGCCATGATGTCGTTGAGTTGGAAGTTTTTCGGCGTGTAGACGGCGGCGACACCGGCTTTCTTCAAGGTGCGTTCGTCGTCCGGCGGAATAATGCCGCCGACGACAACGGGGATGTCGCCGATGCCGGAAGCCCGCATTTGCGCCATCAGGTCGGTCACCAGTGCGACGTGGCTGCCGGACAGGATCGACAGGCCGACGACATGGACGCTTTCATCGACGGCAGCGCGGACAATCTGGGCGGGCGTCAGGCGGATGCCTTCGTAGACGACCTCCATGCCGCAATCGCGGGCGCGCACAGCGATCTGCTCGGCACCGTTCGAATGGCCGTCCAGGCCGGGCTTGCCGACCAGGAATTTAATGCGGCGTCCAATCTTCTTCGATGCCGCATCGACGGCCTTGCGCACATCAGTCAGACCAGCGTCAGACGAGGCGACGGCACGCCCGACTCCGGTTGGAGCGCGATATTCGCCGAACACGCCGCGCAACACGGCGCTCCATTCGCCGGTCGTAACACCGACCTTGGCGGCCTGGATCGACGGCTCCATGATGTTGCGATCTTCTTTGGCGGCGGCCTCTAAGTCGGCCAGCGCCTTCTTCACGGCCTTGCCGTCACGCTTGGCGCGCCATGCCTTGAGTGCCGCGATCTGTTCGGCTTCGACATGGGCGTCGATCTTCTGGATCGCACCTTCGCCAGCTGACAAGGGCGCGACTTCGGTTTCAGTGTAGCGGTTGACGCCGACCACCACTTGTGCGCCGGTTTCGATGGCGCGCAGCCGGGCGCTGTTGCTCTCAACTAGGCGGCGTTTCATGTAATCGATGGCAGCAACAGCGCCGCCCATGCGGTCGATTTCAGCCAGTTCAGCGCGAGCGGCGATTTTCAGTTCCTCGACCTTGGCGGCGATGACGGGCGAGCCATCAAAGATGTCGCCGTATTCCAGTAGATCGGTTTCATAGGCGAGGATTTGCTGCATCCGCAGCGACCATTGCTGATCCCACGGGCGCGGCAGGCCGAGCGCCTCGTTCCAGGCGGGCAGCTGCACCGCGCGGGCGCGGGCGTTCTTCGACAGCGTCACAGCCAACGTTGACAGCAGAATACGGTAGACGTTGTTTTCCGGCTGCTGCTCGGTCAGGCCGAGACTGTTGACCTGCACGCCATAGCGGAACCGGCGGTTTTTCGCGTCCTTGATGCCGTAGCGGTTAGCCAGCACCTCGTCCCACAGGTCGACGAACGCCCGCATCTTGCAGATCTCGGTGACGAACTTCATGCCGGCATTGACGAAGAACGACACGCGCGCCGCCACCGCGCCGAAATCAGCCGGTTTGACAGCGCCGGACGCGACGACGGTATCAAGTACGGCGATGGCGGTGGCGAGCGCGAACGATAGTTCCTGGGTCGGCGTCGCCCCGGCTTCCTGCAAATGGTACGAACAGACGTTGGTCGGGTTCCATTTCGGCACGTGCTCGCACGAGAACACAACGGTGTCTTTGATCAGCCGCAGAGAGGGGGCTGGCGGGAAAATGTAGGTGCCGCGTGACAGATATTCCTTGATGATGTCGTTCTGGATTGTGCCGGTCAGTTTGGTCCGGTCGATGCCCTGTTCGTCGGCAGATGCGACATACAACGCGAACAGCCAGGCGGCCGTGGCGTTGATCGTCATCGACGTGTTCATGCGGTCGAGCGGGATGTTGGCCAGTAGTGTCCGCATGTCGCCGATGTGGCGGACCGGCACGCCAACCTTGCCGACTTCGCCACGCGCCAATTCGTGATCGCTGTCATAACCCGTCTGAGTCGGCAGATCGAAGGCGATGGACAGGCCGGTTTGGCCTTTCGCTAAGTTCTTCAGATACAGTTCGTTGGACTTGGTCGCGGTCGAGTGTCCGGCGTACGTGCGGAACAGCCAGGGGGCGTCAATGCCGAGTGCCTCACGTGTCGCTAACGGTTTTGGCGCCGATTTTGGGCTGGGCTTGATCTTCGACATGATCTTGGACATGGGCGGCTCACTGCTGTTCGCAACTGCAATAACGCAGTTTAGCTCGCTGCGGTGCACACGCAAGCGAGCTTTTGGGCCGTGTCGATAATGCTGTGGAGCGTTGGCGTCTGAAAACGCCCTACCGAATTCGCTTACTCAAGTGCGGTGCGCGACGAGCGCGGCAGATCGTGCCGTTTCGGAGCGGCGGGCTGGTACATGTTGCTAACGATATAAAACAGCGAAATCAGCACCATAACGCCAATTGCCATGCCGGCGCCGGTCGAAAATGCGACCACAGCCGCTTTCTCTGAGCTGACGAAGATCTGGCCCTTTTGGATAAGATTGTTAGCGGCGAGCGAGCAGTTGAGAAGGACCGGATAGCTGAACATTGCAAACAACGTTGAGTTGACCAGGATTTTGATGAGCATACAACCGAAGCTGCACATGATGGCGACTAGCAGCCAACTATTGCCGTCAATGTTTGAAATTTCAGCGAGGTAGTTGTCCATGGCCTGTCGTCCTTGAGGGGTCGGGGTGCACGTGTATGATCGTGATCCAGACAGCAACCTTCAGGCCAGATTAGCTAACAAGTCTTAACGAATGATTGGTACGGACGCCCTCGCGTCGAGGCATTCATCCAATCCGCACATTTTTCTAAAGTAGCATTTAGAAATCGCTTGATTAGTCGCCATATCGTGCTGCATCATTGTGCAATGCAGCATTGCGTCAGTGTCGCAACGCAGCAACGACGGTGTCCAACGACAAGCAACAAGGTGCGATCATGGCGAGCAAAACCGTAGACAATGGGTCAGCCCTGAAAGCGCCGTCGGCAGTAGGCGTGCGCGCGCCAAAAGACCTCTACGAAATTGGCGAGATCCCGCCGCTCGGTCATGTGCCCAAGAACATGTACGCCTGGGCCATCCGCCGCGAGCGTCATGGCAACCCAGATACAGCCATGCAGGTCGAGGTGGTGCCAACTTGGCAGCTCGATAGCCACGATGTGTTGGTGCTCGTGATGGCCGCAGGCGTCAACTACAACGGCGTTTGGGCGGCTCTCGGCACGCCGATTTCACCGTTTGACGGCCACAAGCAGCCTTTCCACGTCGCCGGCTCCGACGCATCAGGCATCGTCTGGGCGGTCGGCTCTAAGGTCAAGCGCTGGAAGGTCGGCGACGAAGTCGTCATCCACTGCAACCAGGACGACGGCGACGACGAGGAGTGCAACGGCGGCGATCCGATGTTCTCGAACTCGCAGCGCATCTGGGGCTATGAAACGCCGGACGGCTCGTTCAGCCAGTTCTGCCGCGTCCAAGACCGCCAGTTGATGGAGCGCCCTAAACACCTGACCTGGGAAGAAAGCGCCTGCTACACGCTGACCCTCGCCACCGCCTACCGCATGCTGTTCGGCCACAAGGGTAACGAACTGCAACCTGGCGACAATGTTCTCGTGTGGGGTGCCTCAGGTGGCCTCGGCTCATTCGCCGTGCAGCTGTGTGCGACATCCGGCGCCAATGCCATCGGTGTTGTGTCGGAGGACGACAAGTTCGATTTCGTCAAGCAACACGGCGCGCGCGGCGTCATAAACCGCAAGAAGTTTAATTGCTGGGGCCAGCTACCCACAGTCGGCACGCCCGAATACAATACATGGCTGTCCGAGATGCGCAAGTTTGGCAAGGCCATCTGGGACATCACAGGCAAGGGCGTGAACCCCGACATCGTGTTTGAGCATCCGGGCGAAACCACATTCCCGGTCTCGGTGCAGGTGGTGAAACGCGGCGGCATGGTCGTCATCTGCGCAGGCACCACCGGCTATAACCTGACGATGGACGCGCGCTACCTCTGGATGCACCAAAAGCGCGTGCAGGGCAGCCACTTCGCCAACCTGAAGCAAGCGGCCGCCGCAAACAAACTAGTCGTCGAACGCCGCATCGACCCCTGCATGTCCGAAGTGTTCCCCTGGGAGCAGATCCCCAAGGCCCACGTGCGCATGCAGAAAAACCAGCACAAACCCGGCAACATGGCCGTTCTCGTCTCCTCGCCAACCACCGGTCTGCGCACGTTCGAAGACGTGCTTGAGGCAAGTGCGAAGCGGTTTGGGTGAGTTGGTACCGGCGTTCCGCCACAATTGTTGGCTTAAACGGTGGGAAAGCAGCTCGCACCGTTCGTGAGATCCTATGGCCGTTTTGACCCCTGATATCGTCAAGACTGAGTTGGCGATCATTGAGCTGACCAATGTCTTCCGCGCCGAACAGAAGCTGGCACCCGTCAAATCCAATCCGGCGCTGACGGCTGCGGCGCGGGCGTTCGCGCAATTCCTGGCGTCGTCGAACCTGTTTTCGCATACGGCTGATGGGCGGCAGCCCAGTGACCGGGTGAAGGCGGCGGGCTACAACTATTGCCGGACGGCCGAGAACCTGTCGCTCAATCTCGATAGCCGGGGTTTTGTGTCAGCACAACTTGCCCGCGACGCCGTCGAAGGCTGGAAGAATTCGCCGGGGCATCGCAAGAACCTGGAAGCGCCGCACGTCACCGAGATTGGCGTTGGCATTGCCAAATCCAAGACCGAAGAGAAGTATCTGTCGGTGCAGCTGTTCGGCCGTCCGTTGAGCTTGGAGTATACGTTCAAAATCATGAACGAGGCAGGCGTTGCGGTGAACTATCGCTACAACGGCGAACAACAAACAGTGGGGCCGCGGATCATTGTCACGCACACTGCCTGCGATCCCGGCGAGATCACGTTTGTTGGCTCCGGCGTTCCTGCCCGTCAGATTGATGCGCGGTTTCCCACCAACAACGGCGACACATTTTCAGTCGTCGCCGTTCCCGGTGGAAGCGTGCGCGTTGAGGTGAACGCGCAGAAAAAATAAGCCCGTTTTACGACGGGCAAACTTTCACTTCGGACAGACCGTGGTTTCGACGCGGCAGGTGTATTCCTGGCCGAACAGGCCGAGGTTCACATATTCCGTGCAGATGATCTTCTCATCCGACTTCGACGTGGCCTTCCAGCCCTTGGTCTTCGTCAACGCGGCGATCTGATTATCGATGCCTTCGCGCGAAAACTTGATCGGGTTCTCCTTGCCAACATCAATCGAGCTGTGAGCGAGGCGCGTACAACCCGCGCGAACGGCCGTTTTGCTTGGCGCCGGAGCGGCATATGTGCCAGCGCCGAAGAACGCATGCGTCGCAGCCATTGGCCCTGACATGACTTCGCCGTTAGCGCCTTTGACGGGCGTCCCTGCACTCGCAGCTTTCGGCGCGGCTTTAGCGGTGGTTGTTGCAGCAGCAGCGTCCGCTTTAAGTGCCTCAGCTGGTGCCGCATCGCCAGCGGTTGCCGCTTTCGGTGCCTTCGGTTTGTTCCACGGCAGGGTTTCTTTGGCTTTGGCCGGCACGGAAGGCTTCGCTGCGGCTGCGGTGTCAGCAGCGGGCGCAGCAGTTGCCGGAATTGGCGCGGCAGGCTTAGCGACAACCCCAGTGGCCGCCTTCTTCAGCGCGTCAGCGGTTGCTTCGGCGGCGCTTGGTGCGGGAGCTGCGGTTTGCGCAAATGCGGCACCAGCCAACACAGCAGCCATGGCAAACCCGGAAGCGGCCAAGGCTGGCAGCACGTTTGATCGACGCATCATAAGAACCCTTAAGACAGACAGCCAAAAACCGGCCACATGCCCCCCGCTAGATGATTAGCACGTGGGCTGCGAGCCGCACTAAGCCATAAGGCTAGGTGCCAGCGGGAACGCGGTGAATGTGATTATTTTGCCACGAACCGCCTGTCCAATTTCTACAATTAGCTCTTGGCTTTGTTGTGTCCGCTCGGCATGGATGCGGCATCTTTTGATCTCTCAGAGTATCCCGCGATGACCGACCTCACTCAGCGTCTTGCCCAACTCCGGCTTGACCCAAGCCTTGCCAGTCTCAAGCGCTCGCTTGAGGTCTACTATGGCGATGCTCCGCGCGACGCCGCGATGGACAAGCTGTACGCAACGTTCGTCATGCCGGGCGACCTAGCGTTCGATGTCGGCAGCCACGTCGGCGACCGCATTGGTGCATTCCGCCGCTGTGGCGCCAAGGTCGTCGCGCTGGAGCCGCAACCGGATTGCGCCCGCGTGATCCGCGCCATCTATGCCGGTGATGACGGCGTTAAAGTGGTTGAAGCCGCTTCAGGGCCGAAAGTCGGCACGCTGACGTTGCACATCAATTCCGCCAATCCGACAGTGACAACAGCATCGCCGGAATTCGTCAAAGCAGCCGATGGTCAAGCAGGCTGGGAAGGCCAAAAATGGGATCGTGAGATCTCGGTGCCGGTGACGACGCTTGATGCGCTGATCGCCGCCCACGGCATGCCTCAGTTCATCAAAATCGACGTTGAAGGTTTTGAGGCTGACGTGCTCGCAGGGCTGTCAAAACCCGTGGCTGCCCTGTCGTTCGAGTTCACCACCATCCAGCGCGATGTCGCGGTGAAGTGCTTGGCCGTGCTGGCGAAATTGGGCGCGTACAAGTTCAACATCGCGCTCGGCGAAAGCCAGAAGCTCGAATTCGCCGCCAACCTGAGCGCCTCCGAAATGGAGCGCCACATCCTGGCGTTACCGCACAGCGCCAACTCCGGCGATGTCTATGCTGTGTTGAGCTGACGTGTTAGTTTTGCCCGTATGAACTCGCGCGCTCAAAATCGTTCGCTCGTTGCTCCGGCACCAGACCTGAATTGGCGGCAGCGTTCAGGGCTGACCATCGCCGACGTCGAGCAATTGGCATTAGCTGGGGCCTTTACCGAGTTTGACGACCTCGAATTGATCGATGGAAGGCTCGTGCTAATGTCTCCTGCAGGGCGGCGGCACGAGGTCGTTAAGGAAGCGTTGACGCGCGAACTGATGCGTTTGACCCTGACACGTAAGGCGCTGAGCCAAGTGTTCGTCGCAGCTGAACCGCAGTTCAACCTGAGCAACAACCAGTTTGCCAAGCCCGATATTCTGCTGCGTCCGATGGCCATCGTAACGCCAGACGTACTTGGCCCGATGGCGCTACTGGTGATTGAAGTCGCCGACACAAGTCTCACTCATGACATGACCGACAAGGCGCTGCTTTACGCCGCGCATGGCGTGCAGGATTATTGGGTGATCGATGCCTGGAGCTTAGTCACGAACGTGTATCGAGGTCCAACTGTTGATGGTTTCGCATCAACATTCACAGTCGCGCAAAATCAACCGTTGGCGCCGCTATTGGTGCCGAACCTCAAATTGCGGCTGGATCAGTTGGCCGTCTAACGGGCCTAACCGCGCGGTCCTAGCAAAATCACTCCGGCGCCGATCAGGCATATGACGGAACCGGACAGATCCCAGCGGTCCGGGCGAACACCTTCGATCAGCCACATCCAGCCGAGCGAGGCGGCAATGTAGACGCCGCCGTAGGCTGCAAATGCGCGGCCAGCGGCGGCGCTTTCGACCAGTGTCAGCAGATAGGCGAATAGCACCAACGCCGTGACACCTGGGATCAGCCACCACAGCGGTTTGCCGAGTCGCAGCCAGCCCCAGATCGCGAAGCATCCGGCAATTTCGGCCAAAGCTGCGCCGATGTAGACCGCTAACGTCACTCAGCCCGCCGCCGTGACAGGAAGGCGAGGCGTTCGAACAGGTGGACGTCCTGCTCGTTCTTCAGCAAAGCGCCGTGCAGCGGCGGGATGACCTTTTTCGGGTCGGTTTCGCGCAGGGTTTCCGGGCTGATGTCTTCGTTCAGCAGCAGCTTGATCCAGTCGAGCAACTCCGACGTGGACGGCTTTTTCTTCAGGCCGGGCACCTCGCGCAGCTCGTAGAACACGCTGAGCGCTTCCTTGACCAGCTTGTCCTTCAGCTTTGGAAAGTGCACTTCGACAATCGCCCGCATCGTCTCGGGATCGGGGAACTTGATGTAGTGGAAGAAGCAGCGGCGCAGGAACGCATCCGGCAGCTCCTTCTCGTTATTAGATGTAATCAGAACAATCGGCCGCACCTTGGCTTTGATGGTCTCGCCGGTTTCGTAGACAAAGAACTCCATGCGGTCGAGTTCCTGCAGTAGGTCGTTCGGGAACTCGATGTCGGCTTTGTCGATCTCGTCGATCAACAGCAACGGGCGCTCGGGCGACTCGAACGCCGTCCACATTTTGCCGCGCTTGATGTAGTTCTTGATGTCCTTGACCTTGGCGTCGCCGAGCTGGCTGTCACGCAACCGCGATACGGCGTCGTATTCATACAACCCCTGCTGCGCCTTGGTGGTCGACTTGATGTGCCACTCGATCAGCGGCGTACCAAGCGCCCGCGCAACTTCCGCTGCCAGCACGGTTTTGCCCGTCCCCGGCTCGCCCTTGATCAGCAGCGGCCGCTGCAGCGTCACGGCGGCATTCACCGCGATCTTCAGATCGTCCGTCGCGACATAGCTGGCAGTGCCGGTGAATTTGGCTGGAGTTTGGGTGGTCGGTTTCGCTGGCACGTGGTCCCCCTGGGATGATGTTGCGACGACTTTAGGTGGCGAGCTTCGGTCGGGCAAGGCGGCGAATGGGCTGGTCGGTTGGGCGTCTCACGCACCTATATCCCGGCCGCTCAGAGAGCGCCGGGCTATAGGCCGAGGGAGTGTCGGGGCGGCGGAGCTCGCTGGGGTAGTCCCGATTGGTAGCAGTTGCGGGTTCGACCGCCCCAAAATTCACGGGTGGTTTTTGGCAGGTCAACCGGTTTGCAGGCGTTGCAGCCGCTACGTTCTGTTTGACGCCTAGCCCAGAAGAACTTGCAGCAAGGGCGCGC
>JAYSVA010000103.1:0-4311 GCA_043718785.1 Hyphomicrobiaceae bacterium | reverse complement strand
GCCACCAGCGTCGGATTGGTGGTCACCCCATCCACCATCCCCGTCGCCATCAACTCCTTGATGTCAGCGATCACTGCAGTATCAACGAAGAATTTCATGTGTTGGCTCCTGGACGCCCGCTTGGCGCCGTCTTGCTGATAGAAGAGAGATGAGTCGTCCCCTCAACTACTAATCAGGTCGTCCCGTTTTGAATAGTCTGCTCGATCTCGCTGGTGATCCGCGCGCGACGCTGCCTACGGTGGCGGTGCTGCTGCCGGTGGCTCTTGACCAGACGTATGACTACATCGTGCCTGAGGGGATGGAGTTTCCGGTCGGCTCGTTCGTGATGGTGCCGCTGGGGCCGCAGTCGCGCATTGGTGTGGTGTGGGACCGGCCGTTGGGCCAATCGGACAAGCCGATTGATCCGCGCAAGCTGAAGGCGATCACCTCGGCGCTCGATGTGCCGCCGTTGCCGCTGATCAACCTGCGCTTCACCGAATGGATAGCGAAATACACGCTGTCGCCCGTCGGCATGGTGCTGAAACTGATGATGGGGGCGCAGGCCGCGTTCGAGCCGCAGAAGACGCGGACCGGCGTCGCCATCTCCGACAGCGCTGATTTGGGGGCGAAACTCAGCTCGGCCCGCCGCAAAGCCCTCGATATCGCCACCGACGGACAGGTGCGGGCGAAATCGCAGCTGGCGGCGGAAGCGTCGGTCTCGACGTCGGTGGTCGATGGTCTGGTGACGGCGGGTTTCCTGGTCGAAGTCGCAATTGGCGAGCGCAAATATCCGCGGCCCGATCCCGGCCACGCGCAGAACCAGTTTACTGACGCCCAGGAGATCGCGGTTGGCAGCCTGCGGGCGCAGGTTGACGGCGATAACTTCGCGGTATCGCTGCTCGACGGCGTCACCGGCTCCGGCAAGACCGAGGTGTACTTCGAGGCTGTTGCACGCGCCCTGGAGAAAGGGCGGCAGGTGCTCATCCTGCTGCCGGAAATCGCGCTGACGTCGCAGTTCATGAACCGCTTCAAGTCGCGGTTCGGAGCGATGCCGGTCGAATGGCACTCGGCATTGGGACAGGCCGAACGCGGCCGCATCTGGCGGGCCTGCGCCACGGGGGACGCCCGCGTTATCATCGGCGCGCGTTCTGCGCTGTTCCTGCCGTGCCCGGAACTTGGCCTGATCATCGTCGACGAAGAGCACGACGCCAGCTTCAAGCAGGATGATCGCGTCCACTATCAGGCCCGCGATATGGCCGTCGTGCGTGGCAACCTGGGCAAAATCCCCATCGTCTTGGCCTCGGCCACGCCATCGATTGAAACCCACGTCAATGCTCGCACCGGAAAGTACGCGCATATCGTGTTGCCGGGCCGGTTCTCGGGCGTTGATCTGCCGGAAGTGACGCCGATTGATCTGCGCAAACACCCGCCGGACAAGGGCCGCTGGCTGTCGCCGGTGCTAGTGGAAGCCATGGTCGAGACCTTGGCAAAGGGCCAGCAATCACTGCTGTTCCTGAACCGGCGTGGCTACGCGCCGCTCACCCTATGCAAAGGCTGCGGTCACCGGTTCGAATGCCCGCAGTGCACGGCCTGGCTGGTCGAGCACCGGTTCAAAAAGAAGCTGAACTGCCACCACTGCGGCTTCTCGCTGCCGCTGCCGGAGCACTGCATCAAGTGCGGGGCGGTTGACAGCCTCGTCGCGGTGGGGCCCGGTGTCGAGCGCATTGCCGAGGAGGTGGTGGAGCGCTTCCCCGACGCCAAAGTCGTGCTGCTGTCGTCGGATCTCGTGCCCAGCCTGATCGAAATGCGCGCGCTGATCACGCAAATCGAGCAAGGCGAAGCGCAGATCATTATCGGCACCCAGATCGTCGCCAAAGGCCACAACTTCCCTGATCTCAGTCTTGTCGGCATTATCGATGCCGATTTGGGGCTAGGGGGCGCTGACCCGCGCGCCGCCGAGCGCACGTTCCAGCTGATGCATCAGGTGACGGGCCGCGCGGGCCGCTACAAAATCAAAGGGCGCGGGCTGCTGCAGACGCATGATCCGAGTAACCCGGTGATGGATGCGATCATCCGGGGTGACCGCGACGCCTTCATCGAACGCGAAATCCGCCAGCGTCAGATCGGCATGCTGCCGCCCTATGGCCGGTTGGCGGCGGTGATCGTCACCTGCAAGGATAAGGACCTCGCCGAGCGTTACGCCCGCGAAATCGCCAACCGCGCGCCGCCCGCTGAACGCATCGAGGTGCTTGGGCCAGCGGAAGCGGCGATCTTTGTCGTACGGGGCCGCTATCGTTGGCGACTGCTGGTCAAATCCCCCCGCGAAATGGACCTGCAGGCCTATATGCGCGCCTGGGTCGAGGCGATGCCGACGGCCCACGGCGACCTGCGCTTGTCCATCGACATCGATCCGTATAGCTTTTTGTGATGCCACAGGACTTCGACACCGCCACTCTCAGCACGCTTCCGACCGGCTATTACAAGATGCCGCCGGGCAAGCTGGCGAATGCTTGCACGTATCTTGAGATGACCTCGCCACCGCCAGCCCAAGCCGTCAACGTCAAGTTGCAGCTGCAGCACTTAGGTGGCGTCGACGCGACTCGGTTCCGCGCGCTCTATCGAGCCGTTGGCGAGCGCTGGCTGTGGGCCGGGCATCTGAGCAAGTCGGCTGCCGAACTGGCCACCTATCTGGCAGCACCGCAACGCGACACCTGGGCGGTCGTGGATGCGCATGGCGACATCGGCCTGTTGCAACTGGAGTTCGACGCTGCCGCCAATGCTGAGATCGTCTATTTCGGGCTGCTTGAGAGCGAATTTGGCCGAGGTACCGGCCAATGGCTGATCGAACAGGCGATTGCCCACGCCTTCGCCAAGCCCGTGCAACGGCTGTGGCTGCACACCTGCAACTTCGATCATCCGAGAGCGCTGGCGTTCTATCAGCGCGCCGGGTTCAGTGTGTACGCCACCGGCTTCGAGATCATGGATGATCCCCGCGCCCTCGGCCTGTTGCCAAAAACCGCCGCTCCGCATGTGCCAATGGTCGACTGAGCGCGCCCGCATCGCTTAGGTCCGCAATCTGGTCCGAATCTTGCTGAGCAGTGCAGCGGCGAGACGCGTCTTGCGCAACCGCGTCCGCCACCCAACTTAAGCGGGCGTGCGTCTCAACCATCCTCCCCAATCGACGGCCATGAACCCTGTGAAAAGTCCGAAACTTATTGCGCTGCTTGTGATGGCCCTGCTGAGCTATGGCTTGTGGCGTTACGCAACAGCGCCGAACGCCGCTCAAGTCGCCTTGCGCAACGTCAAAACCTGGGACTACCAGCTGCAATACGCCAACCTGGATCGTCTCGCGCATTCATCCTCGGACATGGTGGTCATCGATTACGCGCGCGGCTGGGGCGACAAGCTGCCGTATACCCGCGCCGAAGTGGACCGAGTGCGCCGCCGTCCTGACGGGCGATCACGGCTGGTCATTGCCTATTTCTCGATTGGCGAGGCGGAGGATTATCGCCCCTACTGGCAAGCGGCTTGGAAGCAGACCCCGCCGCCCTGGCTGATGCCGGAGAACTGCCGCTGGCGTGGCAACTACCCCGTCAAATACTGGATGGACGACTGGAAGCAGATCATCTTCGCGGGCAAAGAGTCCTACCTCGCACGCATCGTGGCCGCTGGCTTTGACGGGGTTTACCTCGACCGTGTCGATGCCTACTGGGATTTCCGCGACCAGTTCCCGCAAGGTAAGGCGGAGATGATCAAGTTCGTGCAAGGTCTCGCCAATCAGGCCCGCAAAACTAAGCCCGACTTTATTGTCATCGCGCAGAATGCCGAGGATCTGCTGGTTGACAAAGGCTACCGGCGGACCATTGACGCCGTTGCCAAGGAAGACCTGCTGCATGGTGTCGATGCCACGGGCCAGCGCAACGAAGCGAGCCTGATCAAATGGAGCCTGGAGCATCTGGCGAAACTGACGACCGACAACAAGCCCCTGTTTGCGATCGAATACCTGACCCGCGTAGACCAGAAGGCGGCCACCGCTAAGGAACTTGCGCCGCTCGGCATCCGCCTGGTCTATCCGTCACGCTCGCTGGACGGGGAGGATCCGTTTGAACCACTGCCCCCACCGTCCATCGAGCGAAAAAAGTCTGCCGAAATGGGCACACCCGAGTACAGCGCCGCCAACTGCAAATAACGGCGCAACCGGCACCTTATACCACCGAGTCTATCGGGTGCCCCTTTGCCAAGGCTTTCAAGTCTATCGGTTTTCGCCTCCTCCCCCTTGAGGGGGGAGGACAACGATGGCTTTGCGCAGCAATGCCGTCGTGAGGTGGGGGT
>JAYSVA010000102.1:0-9968 GCA_043718785.1 Hyphomicrobiaceae bacterium | reverse complement strand
AACCGCTGCGGACAATTGCTCCCGCGTAAAGACCCCGGACAACTTCGTCTCGCGCTGCTCGACTTCGTTTCCGGGGACGCGTGGGGAGGGGTTTGGAGTGCCAGGAAACAGAGTGCACAGGTTGTTTGCCTCGACCGGAACGCTGACTGTTCCCATGGCACCTCCCCCTCCTCACGCGTTCCCGGAAAACGTATTGAGCGGAGCGAAATGCGTTTGTCCGGGATCTTTACGGCCAAGGTCAATCCGACACTCACCACTCGAACCCATCCAGCTTGACGGCTTCGGGGAACAGGTCGGCCCAGGTTGGATTCATTTCTTCGATCAGGCGGATTTTCCAGGCGCGGTGCCAGCGTTTCATCAGGCGTTCGCGAGCGGCGGCGGAGGTCGCGTCCTCGTGTGCCTCGAAGTAGACGAGGCGGCCGACCCAGTAGCGCGTGGTGAAGCCGTTGACGACGCGTTCGCGGTGCTCCCAGGCGCGCCCGGCGAGATCGCTGGTCATGCCGATATAGATCACGCCGCCCGGCTTGCTGGCGGTCATGTAGACGAAGAATTGTTTGACGGCGAAGTCGCGCATACCGCGACCTTAGCGCCCAATTTCAGGCTGTAAAGACCCCGGACAACTTCGTCTCGCGCGGCTCGACTTCGTTTCCGGGGACGCGTGAGGAGGGGGTTGGGCTTAGGATTGCGAGCAATTCCCTCGCCAGGGTCGTTTTGCCCTGATATTACGCAAGCTCGTCAATCCATTGCACCCGCCGAGACCCCGCCATGACGCAGACCCAAGCTCCAACCCAGTCGCACTATTCGGCGCCGCCCGCGACAAGCGAGGCGGTGGTGCGGACGCTGTCGATCCTAGTCGATAACGAGCCGGGTGTACTGGCCCGCGTTATTGGCCTGTTTTCGGCGCGTGGCTACAACATTGATAGCTTGACGGTCACGGAAACCGAGCACGAGAAGCACCTCAGCCGCATCACCGTGATGGCGCGCGGCACCCCTGCCGTGATCGAGCAGATCAAGCACGCGCTAGAACGCATGGTGCCGGTGCATCGCGTCGTCGATCTGACGCTGCTTGGCGAACCGCTAGAGCGGGAACTGGCGCTGATCAAGGTGTCTGGCAAGGGCGACAAGCGCATCGAAGCCCTGCGCCTCGCCGAGATTTTCGGGGCCAAGGTGATCGACGCCTCGATCGAGCATTTCGTGTTTGAACAAACCGGTCCGACCATCGAAATCGAGCGCTTCATCGCCATTATGAACGAACTTGGCTTGGTGGAGGTCTCCCGCACTGGCATCGCCGCTATGGGCCGGGGCAAATTGGGCATGTAACCCATCACGACTAATAAAACGATCGTGAATGGGGTGGCTGCAAGGTCTGTGCTACGCGTTGGTCGGGGGCGCGTGCCCTGTACAAGCATCAGGGGACACTTGCGTGAGCATTGATCTGGATTTGCCGACGACCGTTAAAGCCCCTGAAAAATTCACCAATCCGGACTTTACAGCCAAGGGCGAGCCGCGCGCATTTGTGCCGCTGGACGTGCTGGAGACGTTGTGGATCAACACCGGCACGCTGTGCAATATCACGTGCCAGAATTGCTACATCGAGTCGTCGCCGTCGAATGACCGGCTCGAGTATATCAAAACCGCAGAAGTCGCGGCCTATCTTGACGAGATTGCCGATCAGCAGCTCGGCACGCACACCATCGGCTATACCGGCGGCGAGCCGTTCCTGAACCCGGACATGCTGGCGATTTTGGAGGACACGCTGCGGCGCGGCCTGAAGGTGCTGCTGCTGACCAACGCGATGCAGCCAATGCAGCGGCCGAAAATCAAGGCCGGATTGCTGGCGCTAAATGCCAAATACGGCGATCAGCTGCGACTGCGGGTCAGCCTCGACCATTTCAGCCAGGCGTTGCACGAAACCGAGCGCGGCGCGAAAACCTGGGCGAAGGCGCTCGTTGGACTCGATTGGCTGGCGGCGAACAAGTTCAACATGGCGATTGCCGGCCGTACCTGTTGGAACGAGACCGAAGTCGATGAGCGCGCTGGTTATGCCAGCCTGATCAAGAAGCACGGTTGGACCATAAATCCGGCGGATCGCGAGCAGCTGATGCTGCTACCGGAGATGGACGGCAAGAAGGAAGTGCCGGAGATCACCACGGCGTGCTGGGACATTCTGCATCTGTCGCCGTCGAACATGATGTGTGCGACGAGCCGGATGGTGGTGAAGCGCAAAGGGGCCGACAAGCCGACGGTGACGCCGTGCACGCTGCTGCCCTATGAGCCGCAGTTCGAGATGGGCACAACGCTGAAACAATCGATGGTGGCCGACGACGGCATGTTCACCAACGGTGCGGTAAAGCTTTGCCATGTGCATTGCGCCAAGTTCTGCGTACTCGGCGGCGGCAGCTGCTCTTAAGCAGCCCCGGTTTAAGCAGCCATTGCCGGAACGAACGCTGCATCCGCTTTGGTAACGGCTAGTTCGACGCGTTTTGGAAGCTGCACGGGTGATGTCATCACCTCGTTCAGCTCTTCGATCAGGCGATGCAGGGTGTATTCGGCGGCATCAAGCTGCTGGCGGGCGGCAGATTGTTGCTCGCCGATGTTTTGCGCCCGCTTAATAGACCGCTCAACCAGCGTACTCACGCGCTGCCACTGCGCTTCAGCCGTGAGCGGTGCCGTAGCTGATATGCCTGGTGCCAGAACGGGTGCGATTTCTGCGGCGTGTGTTACAAATAGCGCATCGCGCTTGGTCAACCCTAAGCATAGTGCGATAATTCTGTTGAAGACGGTCAGCACAAAATTCACCAACGGTACGAGTGGCTTGAGGCGGCAAATTGATCTAAATGATCACTCTGTGCAAGGGATGAATATCGAGAATGATCTGTGATTGTACTAACTGTAATGAAAATTATCGTTGGTTTGGTTAATTTTTGAAGTCTACTCCTCAAATTTTCAAACATGGAGGCGCGGATACTTCATCATCGAAGTAGTTTGGGTTGTGCCGAGCGTAACTGATCAACGGTCGCCGAGGTTGGCGTCAACAACGGCGAGCGCGATATTTGGCCAGATTTGAGAGGGCGTGGACGCAGTGCTAAGGGCAGTACCGCTGCGCTCGGACGTGTGGCCGCAGCTGCTATATTGAGTGTCGTCGGCAGCTTGGTGCCGTCGAAGCGGTAGTGACCAGTGATCCTATCGACGAACAGGGCGTCTTCGAGTTGTGGCCCCCAGCCCCGGTTGTGGACGATCATGAAGCGCCCAGTTGGCGCGCGAATATCCGAAACAATAGCGATGTGCGCGCGTGAAATGCGGCTAAACGGGCGGTAGTAGGTGACAATATCGCCGGGTTGGTAGTCCTCGGGGAATGCTGTCGGGGTTAGGCTCTGGCCATGCTGGGTGAAGAACTTGCGTAGCGTTTCGGTGCGCCGGTGATCGATATTGCTGTCACCCTGGCCAACGCGGGTACGCTGCACCAACTCCTGGAGGTCCAGCCCGATGGTGCGATAGGCGCGGATGATCACGTCGGAACAGGCACCGTAGAACGAGGACAGATCGCCAAGTGGGTAGCTGAGGCGCTGATACTTGGCCGAATAGACGACGAAATCCTTGGTTTGCTCGACGGCGGCGCTGGCGATAGAGGGGCCAACAGCTTGCGGCGGCACGGTTGACCGGCCCATCACCGGCAGAACGAGTGGGGGCGCACGTTCGCAGAACTGCGGGGCTTCCGGCACTGTCGGCAGCGCAATCGGCGGACCGGCGATCAGCGGTGCCGTGTCCGGTAGCGTCATGATCGGTGGTGCGAGGACCACCGGGGGGATCAATGGCCGAGGCAATGGGGCCGTTGAAATCGGCACAGGCGGCGCGTCGATACGTGGCGGAGAATAATCCTGTGGCCAGGGCAGAGCAGGCGGCGTCCAAGCGGCTAGGCGCTGGGCGGCCAGAGCCGCTTGGTCAACCGGCGGGATCGGCATAATCGGTGCCGTGATAATGGGGGTTGCCGCTATTTGCGGTGCGGTCGGCACAACCGGTGCGCGGGCTGAGATACTGGGCGTCGGCAGGCTGGTGATGAACGGTTTGACCGTCTGGCTGATGCCCAGGGACAGCGCGATCACGAGGAACGGCACCATCATCAAGAATATCGTACCACGATCATCGGAATCGTAGGTCGAGGCGGCACGCGCCGCCACCATCGGGCGGGCCGACGGACGATGCGGCGGCGTCAACGCCTTCTGCCGTAAAGTAACTGGCTCAGGCGGCCTCTGGAAAAATTTTGCGGGCGTCCGCAAACCGCTAAACCAGACCGCCGGGTCAACCGATGGGAACGTGATCCTGGTCGAACTAATGGTGAGCGGTGCGGGCGTCGGCTTAGGCGTGTTGGCAGTCCAGCCCGCAGCCTGCAGCTGTGGCTTAGCGATGCGCTTGCCAGAGCACTGGCCAGAACTGCGGCCAGATTTGTGGGCGGTTTTGCGCGATTTCGCGGACTTTTTCACAACGTCGCCTGATCTGTTTCCGTTCGCGGGTGATAAAACTGCTGTGGATGCGCAAGTCTAAGTTAGGCACTGAAGAAGTTGATAAGCAATGAAAATTCGTCTTTTTGGTGTGTCATAAAATTACGAAACATTATTGCACCAGACAGAGTTTGCGGGCGTCAACCGGAGAAAGTCCCTTGGCACGCAGACTTTTTAACGACGGAGCTCCGGCGCTCTTCGAGAGTTTCCGCCCGTCAGGCCCAATAATCAGCATATGGTGATGGTAGAGAGGTTCGGATAGCCCTAGGTGCACCTGCAACAAGCGATGCAAGCCAGTTGCGGCGTAGAGGTCACGCCCGCGCGTCACGTGCGTGATGCCCTGCAGCGCGTCGTCAACAACGACTGAGAGATGATAGCTGGTTGGGGTATCCTTGCGGACGATGATCGCGTCTCCCCAACGCGCTGCATCGGCGTCAATCGTTCGGGCCATCCCAAAGTTGCCGTGTGCAACCTCGACCTCGGAGAAGGTGAGTGGGCGACCGCCGTGCCGCTCCCGCGCTAGGGCCAACGCCCGCTGCATGTTGAGGCGCAAGGCGAACGGTTCGCCGCGCCGTCGGCGGCGCTCAGCCTCAGCAGGCGAAATACAACGCTGCCAGCCCGGGTAAAGCGGCACACCGTCGGGATCACAGCGGCGCTGGTCGGCCACTGCCAGTATTTCGCTGCGGGAGGCATAGCACGGGTACAGCAGACCTGCCGCCAACAGGTGGTCAGCGGCGGCGCGATAGTCGTCAAAGTGCTGGGATTGCTGGCGAACCGGCGTGTCCCAGCTGATGCCGAGCCACTGCAGATCATCAAGGATGCTGGCCGCGTAATCGGACCGGCAACGGGCCACATCAATGTCCTCTAGGCGGACCAGGAACCGCCCACCAATGCTGGTCGCCAGGGCATGGCCAATCAATGCCGACCGGGCGTGGCCGAGATGCAGATGCCCATTTGGACTGGGCGCAAACCGGAGCGTCGGGACCAGTGACCGACCAGTGATACTAGGCACTTGTTGGCTCGGAACCATGACGCTGGCTCAACTCGCTGATCCATACTCGGTCGGAAAGCTCACTGGCTGCAGTCACCCTTGCTGCCGCGTCCAGGTTTATAGCTGCGGCTGACCGCCTCGACGATGCGGTCGAACTTCTGCCGTTGGGCGGCAGGGTACATCATCTGCCAGCCGTAGATAAAGCGGCCGTCGCAGACAAACGTCACCCGCTCATAGAACATCCGCTCGCCCTGCGGACTGTCGAGCACGCCGGAGAGGACAAAACCGCTGGGCAGCATCGGCGCGTAGTCGAGCCGGGCGTTGGCGTAGCTCTCCTTCATGATCGACTGACGGTAGCTGCTCAGGGTCTCTCGGCCCGCATTCGGCCCTGACGTCGCGATCAGCCGGGCACGTCGGTCTTCCGTCAACCAGATCCCGCCGCCATTGGCTTGCCGGGCTGTCTGATCGAGCTTGAACAGGCCGTCTGGAAACGTAAACGAGAAGCCGAAGTCCGGGCTTTTGTAGGTGGACCAGCCCTGTGTCTCAACCGAGAGAGTTTTGGTTTGGGCGGCACACGCTGACCCGAACGCGAGCAGGCTGCACACGCCAAGCAGCCAAATGGCAGCTCGGTTACAGGCGCGAATGTTATGGTATCGTCCCCAACGCATGACGTTTCTCCAGCACGGCAAGCCCGCGTAGTCAGTGATATATAACACTGTAAAATCAGGCGTTTGTGAGGACATTCAACAAATGGTTACGCGAACGCCAAAGGTGGCCAAACCGGCCATCAAGTCAAGCAAAGTGTCAGCGAGACCGACAAAGGCCAAGTCAGCCATCAACGACCGGGTGATACGATCGGATGCGGATGTGGCCGAGGGGGTCGCAGCGTTGAGCGTCAAGTGCCGGTTCGCCAGCGATATGATCGCCCAGTGCGGACCGCTGCCTTTGCGGCTGCGTGAACCCGGTTTTGAAGGTCTTGCGCGCATCGTCGTATCGCAGCAGGTGTCGGTGGCAAGCGCTGCTGCCATCTGGGGGCGGTTTTCCGGGCAGTTCCGCCCCATGCACCCAACGACCATTCTGGCGGCCAGCGATGACGACCTGCGGGGGGCAGGTCTCTCCCGTCCGAAGGTCCGGACCTTGCGCGCAATCGCTGCCGCGGTGACGCACGAGGGGTTGGCACTCGATGGTCTTGACCGTGCGTCAAACGAGGAGGTGCATGCGGCGCTGACACGTGTCTCTGGCATCGGACCCTGGACTGCTGACATTTTCCTGATGTTCTGTCTTGGCCGCGCTGATGGATTCGCGCCCGGTGATCTGGCACTCCAGGAAGCCGCCAAGCTGTCGATGCAACTTGAGACGCGGCCGACCGCACTGGAGCTGCTAGAGATTGCCGAGCGCTGGCGACCCTGGCGCAGCGTCGCCGCCCGCCTGCTGTGGGCCTATTACAAGGTTGTGAAGGAGCGCGAAGGAATTGGTGCGTAACCACGCAAGGCGCGAAGATGGACAGCGGTTGCCCGTTGCCCCCCGTTGACCGCCAAGCACTTGCGCCCTGGTCTTGGCCGCTCTATCCAGGCCGCACAGTACGGCGCGCAAGTGCCAACATCGAAAGACTCCAGACGGCATGGCACGACGTAAGAAGGGCAACCCGGTTCACGGTTGGCTGATCCTCGATAAACCGCTTGAAATGACGTCAACGCAGGCGGTGGGGAAGGTGCGCTGGCTGTTCCAGGCGCAGAAGGCTGGCCACGCAGGCACCCTCGACCCGCTAGCCACCGGCATTTTGCCAATTGCACTGGGTGAAGCGACCAAAACCGTGTCGTTCGCGGTGGATGGGCGCAAGGCCTACCGGTTCACGGTGCGCTGGGGTGTTGAAACGGCCACCGACGATGGCGAAGGCGATGCGGTACAGCGCAGCGACAACCGGCCGACGGCGGAGGCGATCCTGGCGGCGTTGCCGTCGTTTATTGGCGACGTGATGCAGGTGCCGCCAGCGTTCTCGGCGATCAAAGTCGATGGCCAGCGCGCCTATGATCTGGCCCGCGACGGCGAGGAAGTTGATCTAGCGCCGCGCGTCGTCCGCATCGACGATCTGCGTCTAGTTGACCGGCCGGACGAGCACACCGCCACGTTCGAGGCGGAGTGTGGCAAGGGCACCTATGTTCGCGCTATCGCCCGTGATCTTGGCCGCATGCTCGGTTGCTATGGCCACGTCATCGCGC
The DNA here is from genome assembly GCA_043718785.1 of Hyphomicrobiaceae bacterium. Taxonomy (GTDB): domain Bacteria; phylum Pseudomonadota; class Alphaproteobacteria; order Rhizobiales; family Hyphomicrobiaceae; genus JAYSVA01. The sequence continues at coordinate 2,259 of JAYSVA010000102.1, read as the reverse complement.
TGCGCCGCACCCGCGTTGGGCCGTTTGATGAGGCCTCGACGATCTCGCTGACGGACCTTGAAGCGGCGGCACATCCGGATGCCGATCCGGCGCTGCTGATGCAGATTCTGCGGCCGATTGAGACGGCGCTGGAGAACATTCTCGAACTCAATGTGTCGTCGGCGGATGCGGCCAAGCTGAAGATGGGCCAGGCGATCCTGATGCGCGGTCGCGATGCGCCGATCCTCAACGGCTCGGCGTTTGCTGTGTGCAAGGGGCAGATCATTGCCATCGGCGATCTGTCACGCGGCGAGCTGCGGCCAACGCGCGTGTTCAATCTGTAGGCAGCAATCAGTGGATTGTGAGCTTGCAGTTGACGGCGGATCGGGCCTAGATATCGGTAAAGCTTCACCGCACACGTTCACATTAAAGGACACTGGCTATGCGTTTGCTCTCATCACCTGCCTCACCGTTTGCCCGCAAAGTGCGGATGACGGCGCACGTCAAAGGCGTGATCGATCAGATCAAAATCGAGACGGCCGATACTGCCTCGCCGACGGGTGCTGATGCGCTGCGGCGCGACAACCCGCTGGTCAAGATCCCAGTGCTGGTGCTCGAGAATGGCATGCAGCTGTTTGATAGCCACGTGATCTGCGAATATCTCGATAGCTTAAAGCCAACGCCAAAACTGTTCCCGGCCAGTGGCGCTGAGCGCTTTAACACCTTGATGCTCGGCGCGCTAGGCGATGGCATCATGGAAGCGGCGCTGACCATCGTTTATGAGCGGCGGTTCCGCCCCGAGGACAAGTGGGTGCAGACGTGGCTCGACAAGCAGCAGGCAAAGGTCGATGCCGGTATCGCCCATCTGGAAGCCAACCCGCCGTTGTGGGGCGTGACGCCAGATTACGGCCACATCACGATTGCGTCAGCGCTGGGTTACCTCGATCTGCGTCAGGGCGGGCTATGGCGCGCGAAGTCGCCGAAGCTGGTTAAGTGGCTGGATCAGTTCGACAAAGCTGTGCCAGCGTTCGACGAGACAAAACCGCCGGTGAGTTAAAGCAGTCAGCGAACTATGCGCAGGCGTGTCCCGCGTCGCAGGGCGGCGAGCACGCGCCGTAAATGATCGATCCGCAAGGCAATGCAGCCCTCGGTCGGCGTGTAGCCAGGGCGGGCGACGTGCATGAAGATGGCACTACCACCACCCTGGACGCGCGGCCGTTCGTTATGGTCAAGCACAACAATGAGATCGTAGAGCCGATCCTCCCGCCACAGCGTTTCGCTGCTGGTGGGATAAGGCCGCTGGACCGCGCGGTTATAGTTGCGGTCGCCACGGGCGTCGCACCAGCCATCAGCCTGGCGGATCGCACGCACGCCTAGTCCCGGCTGGCCGATCCGCGGGTGCACACATCGATATGAGTGTGTATCTGCGCGATAACGGACCTGGCGCAGCCGCCAGATCCCGATGGGGGTGCCACCGTCATCCTCGGCTTTGCGGTGCAGGCAGCCGCTGCGACCGAGTGCACAAGGCAAGCGCAAAGGGCCGAGCGTGAGCCAGCCATGCGTCGCCTTGCGATTCAGGCTGCGCACCACGATATCGAGTCGAGCAGCAGCGCGTCGATAGTTTGGCAAGATGCATTTTCCCACAGGGTTGCTTTAACGATTTGCAGAGCAGATGTGCTTAAGCGCTATATCCGAACGCCTGCCAATGCTAAAGTCGGGGCGAAAGGCCATGACCCCGGCCACTTTACGCCATATCGGCAACGAGCGAGAGAAGACCAATAAGACATGCAAAATCAACAATGTGCGGGAGCAGGTGCAGATGAGTAATGCGCGACAGATCTTGCTTGTCGATGATGATGACGAACTTCGTGAGCAACTGCGCGAGCAGTTGAGCTTGTATGATGAGTTCCAGGTCGCCACTGCCGCCACCGCCGCCAAAGGCATCGAGGCGGCTCGGGCTGGCCAGTTTGATTTGGTCTTGTTTGACGTCGGGTTGCCCGATCTTGACGGCCGCGAGGCGGTCAAGCACCTGCGTAAAGGCGGGTTCAAGGCACCGATCCTGATGCTGACCGGCAACGCCAGCGACGCTGATCTCATCCTCGGCCTCGATGCTGGTGCCAACGATTACATCACCAAGCCGTTCAAGTTCGCCGTGCTGCTGGCCCGCATTCGTGCCCAGCTGCGGCAGCACGAACAGAGCGAAGATGCGGTGTTTGCAGTCGCGCACTATACCTTCAAGCCGGCATCAAAACTGTTGCTGGATGAAAAGGGCGGCAAAGT
>JAYSVA010000101.1:0-4333 GCA_043718785.1 Hyphomicrobiaceae bacterium | reverse complement strand
TCGAGGAGATCGTCAAGTCGGGGGCGCATCTCGACCAGAAGCAGTTTGCCGTCTCGCACTTGAACGGCTTGCCAGACGACGTGCGCACCTGCGCGTTCCTGGTCCGGCGCGGCCAGGACGCGGTTGTCACCGTGCAGGAGTTTATCTTAAAGAGCACCAGCACCCAATCGAACGTCGACCGTATCCGCCCCATGTTCAATGCGGAGTGGCGCGTCAAGGCCATCGAACTGGAGGGCTGATCACGGACCGAGCCTAACGCCTAGTCTGTACTCAAGCCTAAACCGACGAACGACGTGAAAGCTAAGCAATGGCCACTCCGAAAAAACCGCCCGCCACTGTTCCCAACACGTCCCGGCGTTGGCTGCTGAAAAGCGAGCCGGATGTGTTTTCTTGGGACATGCAGGTGGCGCGCGGGGCCAAGGGGGAGCCGTGGACGGGGGTGCGGAACTATCTCGCGCGCAACCACATGAAGACGATGCAGCTTGGCGATCTCGCGTTTTTCTATCATTCGAATATCGGCAAGGAGGTCGTCGGTATTATCAGGGTGATGGCGCTGGCGCACCCGGACGCCGACGACGACACGGGCACCTGGGAATGCGTCGATGTCGAAGCCGTCTGTCCGCTGCCAAAGCCCGTGACATTGGCCGATGTCAAAGCCAACCCGAAACTTGAGGCGATGCAGTTGGTGACGTCGATGCGGCTCTCGGTGCAGCCGGTGACGCTCGCCGAATGGGCCGAAGTCTGCCGCATGGGCGGGCTTGATGCGAAGGTCGTGAAGGCGTTGAAGTAACGTCGGCGCGCTTATACCGTCGAGCGAAACCGGAGACTCTTTCAGTTTTTCTCCTCCTCCCCCTTGAGGGGGGAGGACAGCGCGGCTCGATTTTTGTCCTTCACAAAAATCGATCTGGCCGTGCGAGGTGGGGGTGACTTTTGTCCGCGAGTCCCGTTGCTCGAAGATCACCCCCACCTCACGATGGCATTGCTGCGCAAAGCCATCGTTGTCCTCCCCCCTCAAGGGGGAGGAGGCGAAAACCGATAGACTTGAAAGCCTTGGCAAAGGGTCGCCAGATAGGCTCGGTGGTATTACTTCGTGCCCCATGCCCAAAGCTCGCTCCACTCAAGGGCTTCGGCATTCACACATCTTGGCCACAGTATCGCAGCTTCAACCCTATGGTGTTGAAGAAAAAAAATCACATCTACCGCGAGACTAATCAGTGCAATTAACACTGAGCCTGCGGCCTGTTGTCGTGGATGGCCGCCTTCGCGGCCATGACGAGAAGGGGGAGATTTTTTAATAATATACAGTCGTCTGTATTTTTTGTAATCGTCGAAAATTTTTGATTTTTCGTTGCATCGGATCACTTGTGTGAATGCTGTTGCACCAAGGGGAGAGGCGAAAACCTCATCTCCGGCGCGAGGATTGAACGCACTCAATCTACACGCCCTTGGGCGATGTCGTGGGCGCAGAGCATCAGGTCGGCGGCGAGGGCGTCGAAGCCTTGGAAGCGCGGGTTGGTGGAGGTGCCGCGCCGCCACTGCGCGCCGAGTTGCAGGAACACCACCGCCAGCTTGAACATCGTCAGCACGCGATAGAACCGGAAGTTCGAGACATCCCGCCCGGTGGCTTTGGCATAGGCCGCGACCACCGCCGCCCGCGTCGCGAAACCCTTGGTGGCCGTCGGCATCTGCCGCAACGCGTGCAAGGCGGGCGGATCATTGGCCTCAGTCCAGTAGCTCAGCAACGTCGTCAGGTCGAACAGCGGATCGCCCCGTGACCCCATATCCCAGTCGATCACGCCCACAGGTTTCAGTGTCTTGGGATCGAGCACGATGTTGTCGAGCTTAAAATCGTTGTGCAGCAGCGTCGCCTGCTCGGCGGGGCAATCCGGCGGCAATTCGCGCCGCAGCCACGACACCAGTTCCTCCGTTGGCGGCACCAGCTCAGCACCGTCGACGGCCATCGCCGCCCGAACCGCCCAGCCGGTGATGGTCCGACCCAGAAAGCCCTCCGGCTTGCCGAGATTGCCGAGGCCAATCTGCGCGGGACTTACGGCATGCAGAGCGACCAAAACGTCCACCAGCATGCGGCTCAGTTGCGGCCCAACTTCGGTTGACTTCAGCGACGTCGGCAGATGCTCCCGAATAATCAAACCACGGCGATAATCCAGCAGCACAAACGGGCTGCCGATCACATCAATATCCGTGCACAGGTGGTGGCTCTGAGGAGCCAACGGAAAGGCCGGATGCAAAGCCGACACCACCCGGTGCTCTCGGGCCATATCATTGGCACCCGGCGGGATTGGCCCCAATGGCGGGCGGCGCAGCACCATCTCAGTGCCGTTGACCGCTAGCAAGTAATTCAGATTGCCAAAGCCGCCGGCAAACTGGCGTGGTTTTGCGGAGTAGTCAAAATTCAGGTCGGCTCTACGCAAATAGGACGCGAGCCTTGCCCAGTCTTGGGGCACCGTCTCTTGATCACCTTTAAAGTCCGGGTCGGTTCCCACAACACATCACTCCGCAGAGCCTCAGCTCGCCGTCCAACCGCCATCGACCACCAAACTGTGCCCCGTGACATAACTCGCCGCCGGTGACGCCAGGAAGACAGCCGCGCCCGCGACATCATCGAGCGTGCCGAACCGGCCCATCGGCACGCGCGCGAGGAACTTCGGCCCGATCTGCGGATGGCTGAGAATGCTGTTGGTCAGATCCGTATCGACGAAACCGTAGGCGATGGCGTTGACGCGGATGCCCTGATCGGCCCAATCGAAGCTCAGGGCCTTCGTCAGCTGCTCGACGCCGCCTTTGGTAGCGCAATACGGCACTTGCCGTTTCAGCGCGACATGCCCGGCAATCGAGCTGATGTTGATGATGCTGCCGGATTTCTGCGGCAGCATCGCGGTACCAAGCAACCGGCAGCAGCGGAACACGCCAGTCAGGTTGACCGCGACGATCTGATCCCATTGCTCCTGGGTAGTTTTTTCCAGCGTCGCATAGTGCGGATCTATCCCGGCATTGTTGACGAGAATGTCGATTTTGCCCGCTTGTTTCAGGATCGTATCGCGGGCGCGTTCAACGTCGGCTTCGACGCTGACGTCCATGGCCACGCCGAAATGCCCGGTCCCCGGCAGTTTCGACGTCGTCTCATCCAGCGTGCCCAGCGTCCGACCAACCGGCACGACGCGCGCGCCGTGCGCCGCCAATGCCATCGAGATCGCCTGACCGATGCCACGCCCGCCACCGGTCACCACCGCGACTTTACCCGATAAATCAAACAGACCGCGGCCACCGGCCGCTGCAGCTACTGTCACTGCTGTCTCCTAGTTTCCTTCGCCCCGCATAACCGCCGCAAAGCCGATCCGCCACTAGGTATATCCCTAGCGGCGTCTAATGCACCAGTAAAATACATCGTTTAAAATACATCGTTCAGTTTGGCGGTCGCAGCGTGCAGGTCAGCCGATCATCACGACACCACGTAATTGCGCAGCGCCGTGGCTTCCATTTCAACTTCGGCGATGTGGCGCTTGACGACGTCACCAATGGAGATGATGCCAACCAACGCACCGTTTTCAACAACGGGCACGTGGCGGAAACGGCCGCTCGTCATCGTTGCCATCAGGTGATCCAGCGTGTCGGCGCTCGTGCAGGTGGTGACCTGATGGGTCATGATATCGGATGCCTGCTCGTTCAGGGCCGCCGGGCCGCGTTGGGCAATGGCGCGGATGATATCGCGCTCCGACAGGATGCCATCGACCCGGCCTTCGCCGCCAACAATGACCACAGCGCCGATCCTCTTCGCCGCCAGTTTGGCTGCAACTTCGGCAACGGTGGTATCGGGGCGGGCCGTCGCAACCGCCGAGCCTTTGTCCCTGAGAATGTTTCCAACGATCATGGCCTTATTCCTCCATTTGGCCCGTTTCCGGGCAGCAACAGGCAGGTCGGCACACGAGGGCAGCACCGGCAATGGCGGCGGCATGAGCGAGAAAGCCCAACACTGGGGCCACAACCGGGGGCAGAGTTCGTGCCGCAGACAGGTTCGCCGACCGCAGTCTTGATCTAACCCTCGATGCCGTGATGCTTGCGCAAGTTGTCACAGCTGACAAGCGCAAAGATCGTGATCGACACTCTGATCGCAGATTATCCAGAGTTATCGTTAGCCAGCCGATAACTTTATTGACAGGAGCAGCGAAGGCCTTGATCTTCGTCGTTCAGCATTGACACTCAGGAGAGCACCATGGCGGGCAACATCTTCCAGGGCACCATTCCGGCGCTGATGACGCCGTGCAACAAGTCGCGCCAGCCGGACTTTGACGCGCTCGTCGCCAAAGGCCAGGAG
>JAYSVA010000011.1:0-2232 GCA_043718785.1 Hyphomicrobiaceae bacterium | reverse complement strand
GGCTTCGGCCATGCGGTCCTCCTCGCGAATCGAAAGGACCTGCATAGATTCAGCATTCTCCCCGCCTGTCACCTACAGATTCATGCAATCGCCCTGAGTGGATGGGTTTGTGCAGTTGACAATGGCTCGTTGGTACCAGCAATTCAGGTCGCCGGATTGGCGACCTCACGACTTCACGATCTGGCGATTTTCTACTTCGCCCGCGCCCGGTTGATCACCGGCACGATTTTGGTCGCGATGGCTTCTTCGGTCAGCGCGCCGACGTGCTTGTAGATGATGCGGCCCTGGCCATCGATGACGAAGGTTTCCGGCATACCGTAAACGCCCCATTCGATCGCACCGCGACCGCTGGCATCAACACCGACGGCTGTGAATGGATTGCCATAGCGACCGAGGAAGCGACGACCACCTGGTTCCGGATCTTTGTAATTGACGCCGAACAGGCGAACGTTGGCTCGGGTCTTCAAGTCCGTTAATAGCGGGTGTTCAGCCACGCACGGCACGCACCACGATGACCAGAAATTGACGACCGTGACTTGACCGGTCGCGAGGTCTGCCGTCTGGAACCCAGGCGAAGGCTGGCCGCTTGCATCAACGGCCCCCGCAAGCGCCGGGAGATTAATCGGCGGCGCTTGGCGACCGATCAGCGCCGACGGCAACTTGCTCGGATCGCCCGATGTGAGCGCCAAGCCAAACAGCCCAGCCATGGCGATAAACACCAGCAGCGGCACCGCAACGATGCCGAAGCGGCGTTTCGTAGGAGAAGCTTGAGCCGTTACGTCCGTCATGTTTTGTCCGCCGAACGACGCCGCACACCGCGCGCTTCGAGCGCGTCGAGCTGGCGTTGCAACCGACGACCATCAAACACCAGCCAGCCGATCAGCCCGGCGAGCGCGAACACCACCACAGCATATGACGCCCAGATGAAGGCTGCGTGCGGACCCAAGTTCATGCCGACACCTCCGCTTTGTCGCGTGCACCAGCGCGCTGCACTTCAGCACGGGTCAGCGATTTCAAACGGCGGCGCAGAACTTCATTGCGCATGCCCTTCATGTGCATCGCCAGAAACAGCAGCGAGAAGCCGACCGCCGACACCATCAGCGGCTTCAGGATCGTTGGATGGATCGCCGCACCTCCTGTGCGAATCACGCTCGCCGGCTGATGCAGCGTGTTCCACCACTCCACCGAGAACTTGATCACGGGAAGGATCGCGACGCCAACCAGCCCGAGGATCGCTGTCAGCTTCGCCGCTTGCGCCTCGTCCTCGCTGGCCGAGCGCAACGCCATCAAGCCGAGATAGAGGAAGAACAGGATCAGCACCGAGGTCATTCGCGCATCCCAAGCCCAATACGCGCCCCACGTTGGCTTGCCCCACAGCGAGCCGGTGATCAACGCCAGCGCCGTAAACGTCGCGCCAATCGGTGCCGCCGCCTTCGCCGACACATCCGCTAGCGGATGCCGGAACACCAGCAGCCCGAACGACGAAATGGCGATGATCAGATAGCCAAACATGGCAAGCCACGCCGCTGGCACATGAATGAACATGATCTTGACCGTCTGGCCCTGTTGGTAATCCTCCGGCGCAACAAAGAACGCCAGATACATCGCATAGGTCAGCAGCAGGGCAGCGAGCCCGCTGATCCACGGCAGCAGCCGAGACGAGAGGTCCATGAACCGAGTCGGATTAGCCAGCGCTTGGGTGATCGTTTGCATGTGAGATGAAATAGAACGACTAGCCTCCGGCGGCAAGGGACTAGTCCCTTGACCCGCCTGAACGACATCCTAAGATCTTTGCAAAGCGAGCGCGACTTTCATTAAAATTTTGCTGGCATCATGTTCTTGTAATGTCATGTTGTTGTAATGTCATGCTGTTGTCATTGCAGCTCATCTCATTGCAGCTAAACTGCCACTTAGAAGCTGAGACAGATCAAGCGAGGCACAATAATGGCGGATGCGGCAGCCCAGCTGATGACGGTCGAACAGTTTTGGGACTGGCAGAAGAACCAAGACACTCTCTTCGAACTCGTCGACGGCATTCCGGTGGCCTATCGCGGCACTGAAATGATGTCTGGCGGCAGTTCGCTGCACGACCGGATCATTACGAACATCATCATCGCGTTGGGTAATCAGCTGGGTGACGGCCCGTGTCGGCCCGCCACCGCTGACCTCGCTCTGCGCACCAAGATCAAGTCGCTACGCCGCGCGGATGTGCTGGTCACGTGCGATCCGCCA
>JAYSVA010000002.1:0-4866 GCA_043718785.1 Hyphomicrobiaceae bacterium | reverse complement strand
ACAGGTAACCACCAGGCTCCACTTCCCGCACGTCCTGCTCCCAGGTCTGCGGGTTCATGGCCACCATCATGTCGATGCCACCGCGCCGGCCCAGCCAGCCACGCTCGCTCACCCTGACCTCATACCAGGTGGGCAGGCCCTGGATGTTGCTGGGGAAGATGTTGCGCGGGCTGACCGGCACGCCCATGCGCAATATGGCCTTGGCAAACAGTTCGTTGGCCGAAGCCGAGCCCGAGCCGTTGACATTGGCAAACTTGATGACAAAGTCGTTCACCGCTTCAATGGGCTTCATGACGAGACCCCGACGCGCTTGTTGCTGGGTGTGCTGTCGCGGCAGGCGTGGCCGGCCTTGGTGGTGGTCAGCAAAAACTTCTGCATGTCCCAGGCGCCGGTGGGGCAGCGCTCGGCGCAGAGGCCGCAGTGCAGGCAGACGTCCTCGTCCTTGGCCATGATGCGGCCCGTCGCCTTCAGGGTGCCGGAGACATAGATGTCCTGTTTGGCGTTGGTTGCGGGCACCCGCAATCCGGACCGCAATTCAGCTTCCGGCGCGTTGTCGGTGAAGTTGATGCAGTCGACGGGGCAGATGTCGACGCAGGCATCGCACTCGATGCACAGATCCTTGGCGAACACGGTCTGCACGTCGCAGTTAAGGCAGCGCTCGGCTTCCTTGAGGGCGAGCTTATCATCGAAGCCTAATTCCACCTCGACTTTGAGGTTGCGCAGTGACTTCTGCAAATCGCTATGCGGAACGGCTGTCCGTCCATCATTCGAGATGTTGTTCGAATATGACCACTCGTGGATGCCCATTTTCTGGCTGGCGAGATTAGTGCCGGGCTTCGGGCGTTGATCCAGCGGGATACCTTGACAATGCAGGTCGATGGAGATCGCAGCTTTGTGGCCGTGCGCGACCGCCCAAATAATGTTCTCTGGTCCCCACGCCGCGTCACCACCGAAGAACACACCTGCTCGGGTTGACATCATCGTGGTTTTATCGACTGACGGCATTTCCCATTCATTGAAGGTAATGCCGAGGTCACGCTCGATCCACGGGAACGAGTTCTCCTGGCCGACCGCCATCAACACGTCATCACACGGGATCAGCACAACGTCGCCAGTTGCAACGAGCTTGCGCTTGCCCGCCGCGTCGTACTCGGCCCGCATCTTCTCGAACTTGACGCCGGTTAAACGGCCTTTTTCGTCAACCACGAACTCTTTCGGGTTGTGGTTGTCGAGGATCGGCACGCCCTCGTGCTCGGCCTCCTCAATCTCCCAGGCGGAGGCTTTCATGTCAGCCTTCGGCGAGCGCACGGTGACGGTGACGCTGTCCGCGCCAAGCCGCAGCGCGGTTCGACAGCAGTCCATCGCCGTGTTCCCGCCGCCAATGACGATGACTTCGCGACCGATCTTCGTTGCATGCTCGAACGCCACAGACGTCAGGAAGTTGATGCCAATGTGGATGTTAGCGTTGGCTTCCTGGCGGCCAGGAACTTTGAGATCCTTGCCCTTTGGCGCGCCAGTGCCGACGAACACCGCATCAAAACCCTCGTCCAACACTTTCTTCATGCTTTTAACTTCGGTGCCGAAGCGGGCCTCGACGCCAAAGCCAACAATGCGGTCGACCTCCTCGTCGAGCACGTTCGCGGGCAGCCGGAATGACGGGATGTTAGTTCGCATCAGACCGCCGCCTTTGGGGTCTTTCTCGAACAGCGTAACGCTATAGCCGAGCGGCAGCAGATCGCGGGCTACGGTCAGTGACACCGGCCCGCCACCGAGCAGCGCCACGCGTTTGCCGTTCTTTTGCGCCGGAATTTCCGGCAAGAAGGCATCTATATCACCCTTGTAGTCGGCAGCAACGCGCTTTAGACGGCAGATCGCCACCGGCTTTTCGAGCGCCTTGCCGCCCTTTTCAGGCAGACGGCCTCGGCGGCAAGCGGGCTCACACGGACGGTCACAGACCCGGCCCAGAATGCCGGGAAATACGTTGGATTCCCAGTTCAGCATATAGGCGGCGGCGTAGTGGCCTTGGGCGATCAAGCGGATGTACTCCGGCACCGGCGTATGGGCCGGGCAAGCGTACTGGCAATCGACGACTTTGTGAAAATACTGGGGATCGCTGATGTCGGTTGGCGTCATCCCAGCTTTATTGCCGGGTGTCTTGTAGGGAGCAGGCCGTGAACTGCTAGCCGACGGTGGCGTCGGCACACTAAGCGACTCCTGCGCAACATTATTGGGCGCCATTGGCTCGGTCCTTCGGTCGTTTTCCCAACTCCGAGCGCCGATTTCTTGAGCCATTGCAATGGACAATGACTATTCATTGTGGATCAGCGTCCCGCCATATCGTCGATCTTAGAGTCGTTACCGGCCACCAGCAAGTACATCGACGGCATATGTCCCATGACGGTGAACAACTCCCGGTCAGACCAGAGTGGCGAAGCGGCTAGTGACATCGGCCTGCACATCGGCCAGGTGGGCTTCCAGCAGGGCGAATGTCGGCATATCCGCGACCTGGATCAGCAGTTGTTTGAGACCATCGGGAGCGGTTGCAGGGTTGAATTGCCCGTCGGATGACAATCGAGTGATCTGGGTCAAGTCCGAGTACAGCCGCCACGCCTCGCTCAGCGCGGCAGCGTTCCCTGGTCCCAAGATTCCCGCTGCAGCAAGTCGATCGAGGACGACGCCTGTCGTCGGATGCAACACCTCGGGTTGGCTGCTGGCATGCACAAGTTGCAGATACTGCGCGATAAACTCAATATCGACTAAGCCGCCACGCACTTGCTTCAAGTCCCAGATATTCGCCGTGCCTTTTTCCTTGGCGATTAGCGCGCGCATATCCCGCACATCCTTGGCGGTTTTGCCCTGATCGCGCGGCTTCGTCAGAGCCTTCCGAATGGCAACCGTCACCTTGTCCGCCAACTCCGGCCACCCGCACATGACGCGCGCACGGGTCAACGCCATATGCTCCCAGGTCCACGCCTCTGACGCTTGATACTCAATGAAACTGGCCAGCTGCGTTGCCACCGGTCCCTTCTGGCCGGAGGGACGCAGCCGCATGTCCACCTCATACAGCAGCCCCTCGGCGGTGGGGGCGCTGATGGCACTGATCAACCGTTGCGTCAGGCGGGCAAAATACTGGGTGACGGCGAGCGGGCGCGGCCCGTCTGACATCGCAGCTGTTGGCGCAAAATCATACACAATGATGAGGTCCAGGTCCGAGGTCGCGGTCATCTCACCACCGCCGAGCTTGCCAAGCGCTAACACCACAGCGCCGCCCCCCTCGACCCGTCCGTGAGCCGCAATGAAGTCTGTCTCGACCGCCGTCCAGATCGCCGACAGCAATTCTTCCGCCAACAGCGTATACGCCCCTCCCGCTTCGCCGGTGCGAATGGCTCCCGACAGGCTGCGGACGCCAATCAGGAAGGCCTGTTCAGTGCCGATGACCCGCGCTTGGTCCAGCGCCTCCTCGTAGGTGCTGGCGGCCTTGATTTCGGTGGCGATCAGCGCGCGCGTATCCGCCGCCGTCGGCAGGGTGCCAAGCACGCGCGGATCGAGCACGGCATCAATCACACGACGGCGACGGCTGAGAATGCGGGCCAACCGCGGTGCCGAACCCATGATCGCCGCAATTAAATGCAATAGATTGGGGTTGGCGCGTAGTAGCGAGAACAGCTGAACACTGGCGGGCAGTTCAGCCAGGAACCGATCAAAACTACCCAGCGCCGCATCCGGGTTGGCGGTCGCCGCCAGCGCCTCAATCAGCAGTGGCTGCACATCCGTCAGGCGTTCCCGCGCCCGTGCCGTTGACACCGCCCGATATCGCCCGTGATGCCAACCTCGTACGGTCTGAACAACCTGCGCAGGTTGCGAATAACCCATCGCCGCTAGCGCCTTCAGTGTGGCCGGATCGTCCTGTTCGCCCGCGAACACCATGTTGATGTCATCATGCGTGAGTTTCGGCGCATCCTCAAACAAACTGGCATAGTGGGTTTGCACCGTGCTCAACCAACGCGTCAGGTCTGCCGCCATCGCCTCGGTAGTCGGATACCCGGCAAATCCGGCGAACCGGTCCAGCGCATCACCAATGCCCGGCAGCGTATGCGTCTGCTCATCGGCGACCATTTGCAGTCGGTGTTCCAGCGTCCGCAGATACTGATAGGCCGCATCCAAGTCATCGCGGACATGGGCCTTGATCCAGCCACGCGTCACAAGTTGCTTCAGCGCCTGCAATGTCGGACGCAGCCGCATATCTGCCTGCCTCCCCCCCGCGATCAGCTGCTGGGTCTGGCAAAAGAACTCGATCTCGCGAATACCGCCGCGACCAACCTTGATGTTGTGCCCGGCCACCGCGATCTCGCCAAAGCCCTTGTGCGCGTGGATCTGCCGCTTCATCGCGTGAATGTCCGCAATTGCCGCGTAATCTAAATACTTGCGCCAGATGTAAGGGCTGAGATCCTTCAGCAAGACATCGCCCGCAGGGATGTCTCCCGCCACCGGTCGCGCCTTGATCATGGCTGCGCGTTCCCAGTTCTGGCCGAAGCTCTCGTAGTAGTGCATCGCCGCATCCGTCGACAGCGCCACCTGCGTCGCGCCCGGATCAGGCCGCAGCCGCAGGTCGGTGCGGAACACATAGCCGTCCGCAGTTCGCTCTTGCATGATCTTGACGATGTCGCGGGTCATCCGGACAAAGAAATGCTGGATACCGACATCATCGCGAAGTCGGGACTTTGCCGCGTCGTAGAACACGATCAGATCGATATCGCTGGAATAGTTGAGCTCAAACGCACCGTATTTGCCCATCGCCAGCACGATGTAGCCCGAGCTCAGTTCTGGGGCCGGATCACCTGCTGCGGGTAGCCATTCGCCCTTGGC
>JAYSVA010000001.1:0-4870 GCA_043718785.1 Hyphomicrobiaceae bacterium | reverse complement strand
GTTTCCACCCTCACGCGACCGTAACGCACCGGAAGCGACACCCTCGTGGGGCAGAACACAGCCAATATCTCACGGCCCAAGTGAGCGGGGATAACTTTAGGCAGATAATTTGCGGGGATGGTTAATACTAGCCACGTTGGGCATCAGAAGGCGCTGCACTGCCGTTCAGAAACCGACTTTGAGGCCAACGCCGACTCGTCCGTGCGTCGGTTTATCGCCGGTTTCGCTGTCCTTGACGCTCTGTCCAGCCGCCGTGGCGTAAAATTCAGCCCGGCTGCCGATCATCTTGCCGATACGGCCTTCGATGTAGCGTTCGTCGAAATGCATGTTCGCCCCGATCTGGTTGTGACGGACCACGCCGCTATTTTTGTCGCTTTTTCGGGTTCTGTCGCTAGCGCCGCTGGCTGGAGCGGCGGCGATAGTAGCCGCCTGCGGGATCATTTCCGCCAGGGCATTGTCATGACAAAGTTTTGGGACCGGACCAACGGCCGCTAAATCGGACGTTCGTCGATGACGAACCGGTCGTGCTGACAACTGGTTAGAGTTGGCAATGTAGCAGTCATCAGCCGCGGTTCGCTGCGGCCTCATGCAGCCAAAGACTGCTCTGCCAGCGCTTGGCGATCAAAGCGGTGAACGCGAGGCCGATGGCCGCATAGAGTGTCACGGTTGTCGCAAAGCCAATGCGGTTGACAAGGGTGCCACCAATCATCAGCCCAATCGGCAGACTGTAGATCGCCAGCATGCGGACGCCCATAACGCGGCCACGATAAGCGACGTCCGAGACCCGCAGCAGGATCACCGACATGGGAACGACGCAAAGGCTCTGAAAGAAGCCCGTGAGCATGAGGGTAAGTCCGCCCAATATCGGCGACTGGAGTTGCGCAAAGATCAGCAACATGACGAACCATCCCGCCGTGCCGATCAGCATGGTGCGTGCAAAAGACACGGCCGAACCGGCGATACTCAAGCCAATCGATCCGATCAAAGCGCCAAACGAGAAACTCGCAACGAGATAGCCGAGGCCAGTTTGGTCCAGGCCGTAGATCGACTTCGCGACATAGGGCAGCAAGCCGATTGAAACGGGAAATCCGACGAGGTTGACGAGAAACGCGATCCACATGGTGGCGCGAAGTGAAGGGACTTGCCACGAATGCAGCAGTCCGGCTTTGAGGTTTTGCCAGAGCGATGTCGGCAACACGGGGTCCGTGGTTGCAACCGGAGCGGGTTCGGCCATCGGCTGTGTCTGCAGTGTCAACAGGACACCGGCGAGATAAAACAAGATGATGGCGATATACGCCTGGGCTATGCCGAAAGCCGCAAACATGCCAGCGCCAGTCAGTGCGCCGATCACACGGGCAGAATCCGAAGTGACGCGCGAGAGGCCCATTGCCGCCATCAAATGCTCACGCGGAACGCTGGCACCTACGAGGGCGCCCCTCACTCCCATATCGGACGGGCGGACGAGGCCGTTGAGAAGCGCGACCGCGAGAACGATGGTCGGGCTGAGCGCCCCCGCAAACGCAAACCCAGCAAGCAATAGCGCGAGCACGACATAACTGGCGCGCAGCCCGGCTAGAACCTCTCGGTGGCCCAATCGATCACCGGCGGCACCTGCCAAAGGGCCGAGGATCGATCCGAAGTACTGCAGCGCACCAAACGCTGCCAGCAAAACGACCGACCCCGATTCCACCAGCACGTACCAGCCGAGAATGATGGTCTCCATCTCAATCGCCCAAGACGTGAGGAGATCAGCTGGCCATTGATAGCGATAACTCCGCACCTGAAATGGCGCGAGCACGGCGGTTCGCTGCAAGATACTCATCTATGCTTATTGTCCACCGGCAGACCCCTCAGAATTCCTGAGCAATGTTCGCCCAATCATGAGGCAGTCACGCACAGAATGCATGCTCCGGAGATGGGGCGCCGGTATGCAAATATCCGCCACCTGCTTGGAGCTACGCCCAATCCCGCTTAACGTGACTGCTTGATCCTGTCGTCACCCCAAGGAATCCGCCCGTGCTTGAATTTTCTGTGTTGGATCAGTCGATTGCGCTTGCCGGGCATAGCCACGGTGAGGCGATCCGCAATACCATGGCGCTGGCGCAGGCCACCGAGGCGATGGGGTACAAGCGGTTCTGGGTGTCGGAGCATCACAATAATCCGACGATTGTCGGCACCGCGCCGGAGGTGCTGATGGCGGCGATTGCGGCGACGACGACGCGGATCCGCGTTGGCAGTGCCGGGGTGATGCTGCCGCATTATTCGCCGTACAAGGTGGCCGAGCAGTTCCGCGTGCTCGAGGCGATCGCGCCGGGGCGGATCGATCTCGGGCTGGGCCGTGCGCCGGGCTCGGATGGGCGCACCGCCTACGCGCTGAACCCGCAGGCGAACGAGCGTCCGGCGCAGTTTCCCAACGATATTCATGACCTTAGGGCTTGGCTGACTGGCACGGAACTGCGCGAAGGGCATCCGTTTGGCCAGGTGCTGGCACATCCGGCCGGCGACACGTCGCCGGAGATCTGGGTGCTCGGCAGTTCGGACTACGGGGCGCAGGTGGCGGCGCATTTCGGTCTGCCGTATGCGTTCGCGTGGTTCTTCACCGATGGCGCGGGTGGGGCCGAGGCGATCCGCATCTACCGCCAGACCTATAAACCGAGCGAGCGCCACCCGGAGCCACGCCCGGCGTTGTGCGTCTGGGCACTTGCCGCCGACACCGAGGCGGAGGCGCAGCACCATTTCTCGTCGCGCGCCCGGTTCCGGCTGTTCCGTGACCGTGGCGTGTTTCTGCCGCTGGAATCGCCTGAGGCGGCGATGGCGCACGAGTACTCCGGCGCGGATCAGGCCCGGTTGGCCGAGTACCGCCGCTCGGCTTTCGTTGGCACCGGCGAGCAGGTAGCCGAACGCATTCGCGACCTCGCCGGGCAAGTGGGGGCTGCTGAAATCGCCATCGTCACCTGGGCCTACGACGAAGCCGCCCGCGTCAAAAGCTACCGGCTGATTGCGGAAGGGTTGGGTGTTGGGAAAAGTTGACTTTGTACGCTAATCAGCGTATTGAATGTGTATCCGTTACACCCGTAGGCGGGCAGTTTTTTCGGAGGCCCTCGTGCAGCAATGCGCGGGGGCCTTATCTTTGGTGGGAACTCATCATGTTCAATGTTGCGGTTCTCATTGATGGTGGGTTTTTGAGGGCACTGACAACCCAAGCCAAAAAGGTTTACTCGACTGACTTGATTGAGCTTTTGGCACATTCATGTGTAGTGAGTGATGAGCGCCTTTACCGGGCGCTCTATTACGATTGCGCGGAATTTAGTGGTGAAGCCAAACTGCCCGTTTCCGGCCTGATGCACAGTTTTACCGGCACTGATACCTTGCTCCGAGACCTAGCCTCTCGTGATTTCTTCGCCGTGCGCCAAGGGATCCTCAAGTTTCGTGGATGGAAACCGCGTTCGCAGCGTGTCAGCGGCGTTCCCGTGACTGATGGTGATTTCAAGCCCGACTTCGAGCAGAAGGGCGTTGATATGCGGATCGGGCTCGATATTGCCACGCTTTGTTACTCCAAGGCTGTTCAGCGCATCATTTTGGTCACTGGTGACACGGATTTTATCCCGGCCATGAAGCATGCACGGATTGCAGGTCTTCAGATCGTGCTGGCGGCACCGCCGGGCCGCAAGCCCGCTCCCGAACTATTGTGGCACGCTGACATTCATCGCCAAGTTGCTTGGCCTGATGCGACTTAGATTTTGATCTAGCACTTCTTTCTGGAGCCAGTGGCTAACAGCAGCTAAGACAGCGGCTAACTCTCGTCCAAGCCATAAGAAGCGCCCCCCATGAAATTCACGTTATCCTGGCTCAAAGATCACCTCGACACGACGGCCTCGCTGGACGAGATCAGTCACCGGCTGTCCGGCATTGGCTTGGAGGTGGAGGGCGTGGTTGATGCGGCGGCGGCTCTCGCTCCGTTCACGATTGCCCGCGTGGTTGAGGCCAAACAGCATCCGAACGCAGATCGGCTGCGCGTGCTGCAGGTCGAAATTGCACCCGGCCAGCCGACAATGGAAGTGGTGTGCGGCGCGCCGAACGCGAAGGCTGGCATGATCGGCGTGTTCGCGGCGCTCGGCACCTATATTCCGGGCCTGAAAGTGACGCTCGATAAGAAGCCAGTGCGCGGCATTATTTCGAACGGCATGATGGTGTCGGAGCGCGAGCTGGAGCTGTCCGATGCGCATGAGGGCATTATCGAGCTCGACGTCAAGCAGCATGCGGGCAACGTCGGCCGCCGCTATGTCGATGTGATCGGCGATAATGATCCGGTGATCGAGGTCAAGCTGACGCCGAACCGGCCGGATTGCACCGGCGTGCGCGGCATTGCCCGCGATCTGGCGGCGGCGGGATTGGGCAAACTCAAGCCGGAGCCGAAGCTGGCAGTGGTGGAGGGCAAGTTTGATTGCCCGATCGACATCAAGCTCGACTTTGCCAGCGCTGAAACGGCGACGGCATGCCCGGTATTCGCCGGACGTTATGTCAAAGGCGTGAAGAACGGCCCGGCTCCGGCCTGGATGCAGGCGCGGCTGAAGGCTGTCGGCCTGCGTCCGATTTCGGCGCTGGTGGATGTCACCAACTACGTGTCGCTGGATCGCGGGCGGCCACTGCACGTTTATGATGCCGACAAGGTCAAGGGTGCGATCCGCGCTCGGCTGGGCATTGCGGGCGAAAAATTCGAGGCGCTGGACGGCAAGACCTACATGGCTGACGGCACGATGTGCGTGATCGGTGACGACAGCGGGCCGTTGGGCCTTGGCGGCATCATCGGCGGCGCATCGACGGGCTGCTCGGAGACGACAACCAATGTGCTGATCGAGTGCGCCTATTT